>JAQSWC010000041.1 GCA_029266815.1 Paucimonas sp. | reverse complement strand
CCCTGTACCGAGCGGTGGCAGAGCTGCTCGCCTGGCTCTACAAGCTGGAAGCGGAACAGGCTGCAGGCGACAAGCGATGAAGGCGGTGGTAAGCTATGACGCGCATGTGGCAACTTAACTGAAAAACGATGTTGGCAAACGATTTCGGGCTTGATTACAGCCCTTACCAAGTCCATTCCAGGCGCGAGATCATCGCGCTTCTGCGTTCCTTGCAGGAACATGGCCAGCTCGTCAGTCTGCTGATCAACGGCGGCTCCGAGGCGGTGGTCACATCGATACTGGATGTCGACTCAGTCAATAATGTCGTGATCGTCGATTCCGCGCCCAATAAGGACTTGAACGACCGCATTGTAAAAAGCGACAACGTGTCGTTTGAAACCTTTCTGGACCGTATCCGCATTCTTTTCTTTTCGGACGACGTGCGCTCATGCATGCACGACAATCTTCCGGCGCTGTGCTTTTCGATTCCGCTCACCCTAATACGCTTGCAGCGCCGAGAGTTTTACCGGGTAGCGACACCGGTTGCCAACCCGGTTCGTTGCGTCATCACGCCGCTCGACGAAGAAGGCAAGCCTCTCGAGCCGGTATCAACTTATCTTCAGAACATCAGTGCCGGTGGCGTGGCGCTCGTCGATGAAAAGAAAGCGCTGGATAACACGATAGGCCTGATCTACAAGAATTGCCGGCTCGATCTTCCGGGAGGAACACCGGTCACCACATCGCTTCAGGTAAGGAATTCCCAGGAATTGACCTTCAACGGGCGTTCCCTGCGCCGCCTCGGCTGCATGTTCATCAATCTGCCATCGGCGGCCCTGGCCGCAGTGCAGCGCTACATCACCAAGCTGGAGCGCGAACAGAATGCGCGCTCTACCGGTCTGCGCTGACTTCGCCGGTCGGTTCTGACGGACCACCCTGCTCTACACCTGCATGGTCATGATGTCATGATAGGCCGACACGAGCTTGTTGCGAACTTGCACGGTGGCCTGGAATGAAATGCTGGCCTTCTGCATGGAGATCATCACGTCGGAAAGATTGACGTTATCGTCGCCTTTGGCAAACTGCTCTCCCAGTTTCTGCGCCTTCGCCTGATTGTTGTTGACCTGATCAAGCGTTGATTTCAAGGCCTGGGCAAAGTCGGGTTTTTCCGCCGCTTTGTCAGCCTGTATGCCTCCCGTGCCCTTGCTTTGCGCAGCGGCACGTAACTGTTCCACCATTGCCTGGATGCGGCTGGCGTCGATTCCACCTACGCTCATGCTTCCTCCTGAATTGTCGGTCCGGCCATCCTGTCCGGAATGGCCCTTTTCACGACCACCACCTTAGCACCGCGCCTGCGAAGCAGCCCCCAGATAAGCGCTTAAAAGATTGCTCTATTCCAACGATTGAACTAGGCTAACAAGACGACAATTCACTCATCATGCAGATCATTGCGCGCGGTCTTTCCGCGCAAGGAAACAAGGCGAAAACAAAAATGAGTGACATTGGCGGAGGCGAATTATGGCGATAGCAACCGATGCGGGCTTTGCGCAATCTCCCGCGGCGTTCACGCAAACGCCGCTGGGCCGCAACCTCATCCTCATGGTGGGTGCAGCCATCATCATCGGCATCATGTCGGCTGTCTGGATGTGGAGCCAGAAACCGGACTACCGGGTGCTCTTTTCCAATTTTTCCGATCGTGACGGCGGCGCCATTGTCGCTACGCTCCAGCAGTTGAACATTCCATACCAGTTTGCCGAAGGCGGCGGCGCCATCCTCGTGCCGGCCGACCAGGTCTATGACGCGCGCCTGAAACTGGCGGCACAGGGCCTCCCCAAGGGGGGCAGCGTCGGTTTCGAACTGATGGAAAACCAGAAGCTGGGCGTGTCGCAATTCCTGGAACAGGTGAATTTCCAGCGCGCCCTCGAAGGCGAACTGGCCCGCTCGATCCAGGCCGTCGCGGCAGTCCAGGGCGCACGCGTGCATCTGGCCCTGCCCAAGGCTTCGGTATTCGTGCGTGAACAGCAGAAGCCCACGGCCTCGGTGCTGCTGAACCTCTACCCCGGCCGCACGCTGGATGAACAGCAGGTCAGCGCGATCGTGCATCTGGTCGCGAGCAGCGTTCCTGAGCTGCCCACGAAAAACGTGACGGTGGTGGACCAGGCCGGCAACCTGCTGTCCGAGTCGAACAAACCTGCGGGTAAAAACACGCTCGACCCCAGCCAGTTGAAATACGTGCAGGATCTACAGAACAGCATTGCGAGACGCATCGAATCGATCGTCACCCCTATTGTCGGCATGAACAACGTACGTGCCGAGGCAACCGCAGACGTGGATTTCTCCCATACCGAGCAGGCGGCTGAAATCTACAAGCCGAACCAGGGACCTGATACGGCGCCCTCGATCCGCAGCCAGCAGATGGTTGAGTCTCAAACCAGCAACGGCGGCAATGCCTCGGGCGTTCCGGGCGCCTTGTCGAATCAGCCGCCGGCGCCGAGCACCGCCCCGCTCACCGCACCTGCCGGCGCGGCAGCACAATCTGCAGGCGTGGCCGCAACGCCCACGAATAGCCACAAGGACACGACCGTCAACTACGAGATAGACAAGACCATCCGTTACGTGCAGCAGCCGATGGGCGGCATCAAACGGCTGTCGGTGGCCGTGGTGGTCAACTACAAGCGAGAGACAGACGCCAAAGGCAAGGTCACGACCCGACCTCTGACGGAAGCGGAGCGTACGCAGATCAACGACCTGGTCAAGGAAGCCATGGGCTACAACAAGGATCGGGGCGATTCGCTCAACGTGGTCAACACGCCGTTCGCCGGCGTCGAGAAGGAGCCCATCGTCGAAGTGCCACTGTGGAAGCGCCCCGAGACCATGAGCATGGCTTATACGGTAGCCCGCTATCTTCTTGGCGCTGCTTTCCTGCTCTATCTCTTCTTCGGCCTGCTTAAGCCCATGCTCGGCAAGCTTTCGCAGGAACTGCGCGCCCCGGCCCGGCTGCCGCCACCGACTGAAGACACCGTTGTCCGGCTCTCGGACGGAGAGTCGATGCGGCAGCGCAGTTATCAGGAAAACCTGGATTCGGCCAAGCAGTTGGCCCGGCAAGACCCCAAGATGGTGGCAAACGTGGTGAAGACATGGGTAGGAGGATCAAGTGAGTGAGATCGGGGTACAGAAAGGCGCAGTCCTGATGCTCGCATTGGGTGAGGATGAAGCCGCCGAGGTGATGAAGTACCTCGGGCCGCGCGAAGTGCAAAAACTGGGCGCTGCGATGTCCGCGATGAGGGCCGTTCCCAGCGATGAGCTGGAAAAGGTGCTCGAAGACTTTCGTACGGAGACCGAACAGAACACTTCTCTCGGCGTGGACTCGGAAGAGTACATCCGCAGCGTGCTGACCAAGGCGCTCGGCGACGACAAGGCGGCGTCGCTGATCAGCCGCATCCTCGGCACGCGCGATGCCAGCGGCATCGAGAGCCTGAAGTGGATGGACTCGCAATCGGTGGCTGAGCTGATCCGCAACGAGCATCCGCAGATCATCGCCACCATCCTGGTTCACCTGGAGCGTTATCACGCCTGTGAAATCCTGGATCATTTCAGCGAGCGCCTGCGCAACGACGTGGTGCTGCGCATTGCCACACTGGACGGCGTTCAGCCTCAGGCACTGCGTGAACTCAATGAAGTGCTGACCAAGCTTTTGACAGGCAATGAAAGCCTGAAAAAGAAGCCGATGGGCGGCGTGCGCGCGGCGGCGGAAATACTCAACTTCCTGTCCGGCGAGAACGAGTCGTCGGTGATGGCCAACCTCAAGAACTACGACCCGGACATGGCGCAGAAGATCATGGACGAGATGTTCGTGTTCGAGAACATCATGGACATTGACGACCGTGGCATCCAGGTACTGCTGCGCGAGATCCAGTCGGAATCGCTGATCGTTGCATTGAAAGGCGTGGGCAATGACCTGCGCGAGAAATTCTTCAAGAACATGTCGCAGCGTGCCGCGGAGATGATGCGCGAAGACCTGGAATCCAAAGGGCCGGTCCGTCTCTCCGAGGTGGAAGCGCAGCAGAAAGAGATACTGCAGATAGTAAGGCGCCTCGCCGACGAAGGACAAATCACGCTCGGCGGAAAAGGAGAAGATACCTTTGTCTAATACCCTTCCGAAGGAAAAGCAGTCTGCCTACGAGCGATGGGAACTTGCCTCGTTCTCCGAGGGCTCGTCACATGTCTCCAATTCCATCCGGCCCAGCAGCATTCAGGCACCTGCGCCGTCCAAAGGACAGATCGAGCAGCTTGAGGTTGTGCGTGAGCAGGCCAAGCGCGAGGGATATGCCGCCGGCTTTGCTCAGGGCCGCAGCGAAGCACAGGAAGCCGGCCGCGCGGAAACTACGCGCGAAGTCACCAACCTGCGACGCCTGACCGACTCATTTGGAAGCGAAATTGCGGCAGCCAGCGACAATATTTCGCAGGATGTGCTGGCACTTGCCCTGGATCTGGCGAAGGCCATGCTGAAGACTTCCCTGACGATCAAACCGGAGCTCGTGTTGCCTGTGGTGGCGGAAGCGATCCGGTATATCCCGAATCTTCAGCAGCCCGCCCTCCTCCTTCTTCACCCGCAGGATGCGGCACTGGTGCGTGAACGCATGGGTGATGAATTGTCCAAGGCTGGCTGGCGTATTGCCGAAGACCCGCAGCTCTCCCGCGGCGGCTGCCGTGTCGAAACCAACACCAACCAGATCGATGCCGCCATAGAAACCCGCTGGCAGCGCATTTCCGAAGCGCTCGGACGTCAATCGGATTGGCTCGAATGACGATCGATACCGCACCACATACCCAGCGCTGGAAGTCTTTCCTGCGCGATTGCTCCTCGCTGACCTCCATCGCCGAACCCATGCTGCTGTCCGGGCGTGTCACACGCGTGGCCGGCCTGGTGATGGAAGCGGTAGGACTGCGGCTTGCGGTCGGCAGCGCCTGCACGGTGCCGCTGCCCAACGGCACCAAGATCGAGGCGGAAGTCGTCGGCTTCGACAATGACCGGCTGTTTCTGATGCCGCAGAGCGACGTAGAGGGAGTCGTTCCTGGCACGCGCGTCTACCCGGTCGAAGTCGTACAGACTCTACCCGCGCCTGGTTCGGTGGCTCATCCGCGCCGCCGGCCCAGCGACCGCGGCCGCCACCTGCCCGTCGGACCCGAACTCCTGGGCCGCGTGCTCGACGGCGCCGGCCGGCCGCTCGACAATCTTGGCCCTCTCAATGCCAGCTCGTCCGCACCGCTCAACGCGCGTGCCGTCAACCCGCTTTCGCGCGCACCGATCAGTGAAGTGCTCGACGTCGGTGTCCGGGCGATCAACAGCATGCTGACGGTCGGCCGAGGACAACGCATGGGGCTGTTCGCTGGTTCGGGCGTCGGCAAGAGCGTCCTGCTGGGCATGATGGCGCGCTATACCAGCGCGGACATCATCGTGGTTGGCCTGATCGGCGAACGCGGGCGTGAAGTAAAGGAATTCATCGAACAGATCCTTGGACCGCAAGGCCTCGCGCGTTCGGTGGTGGTGGCCGCGCCGGCCGACGCGCCGCCGCTGATGCGCCTGCAGGGCGCTGCCTATTCCACTGCGATCGCCGAGCATTTCCGCGACGAAGGCAAAAACGTCTTGCTGATCATGGATTCGCTGACGCGATATGCCATGGCGCAGCGCGAAATCGCACTCGCCATCGGCGAGCCGCCCGCCACCAAAGGTTATCCGCCTTCCGTCTTCGCCAAGCTGCCCGCGCTGGTGGAACGCGCCGGCAACGGCAAACCGGGCGGCGGCTCCATTACCGCTTTCTACACGGTGCTCACCGAGGGCGACGACCAGCAGGACCCGATCGCCGATTCGGCGCGTGCCATTTTGGACGGGCATATCGTCCTCAACCGCACGCTGGCGGAAGCCGGTCACTATCCGGCCATCGATATCGAGCAATCGATCAGTCGTGCCATGCACAACATCACGACCCACGACCAGCAAAAGCTGACCCGCCACCTGAAGCAGTTGTATTCGCGCTATCAGCGCAACCGTGATCTCATCAGCGTGGGCGCATATAGCGCTGGCAGCGATCCCATACTGGACGAAGCCATCGCACGCTTGCCGATGATAGAGGCATTTTTGCAACAAAATATCTCGGAGAGGGCAGGCATTCGCGAGAGCTTGGGGCAACTTTCCGCCTTATTCCAGTAATTGAAACCCTGCTTGTGGACTAGACTACAAGAATGGCAAATCGATCCGCGCTAGACACCCTGATAGAACTCGCTTCAAGCGAAAGCGATGAGGCCGCCAAACGCCTCGGACAGGCAATACGCGCCGCACAGGATACCGAGGAACGGCTTGCGCTACTTATGCAATACCGCGACGACTACGCTGCCCGCTTCCAGGCCAGCCTGACTGCCGGCCTTACGGCCGCAGGCTATCGCAATTTCCAAAATTTCATGGACAAGCTGGATACCGCAATCAGCGGCCAGCAGCAGATTGTGCGCGATGCTCAGCGCCAGATGGGCGAGCAGCGCACGGCATGGCAGGCCAGCGAGCGGAAACGCATGTCCTACGACGTGCTGGCGACACGAATGGAAAAAGACGAGCAGCGTCGCGAAACCAAGCGCGATCAGAAACAGACTGATGAAGTGGCGGCCCGTCAGGCCGCCTACAAACGATAAACCGAAAGCGATGAAGCCATGAACAACCCCGTACTGAGCATACAGTCCACGCCGCCCTCGACGGACGTCCGGCAGGCCGGGAAAAAGGCCAACGCCTCTCAGTCGGAAGGCAGCTTCGGTCAGATGCTTTCGCGCGAGATCGGTGAGCGCCGCCAAAGCGACAATAGCGGTGTGCAGGAATCCGCTCGCGCAGCCAGGGCGGAAAAGAAATCGCCCGCGGCGCCCGGTAAGGCCGAGAAAGCGACAGACAACCGGCATCCAAAGACCGAATCCCGCAAGCCAGAACAGGACGAGAAGGTCGACGCAACTTCCACAGAATCGTCTGCGGTAAATGACCCCGCTGCTGCATCCGCCGAAATCATGGCCATGATTGCCAGGGCAGCCCAGGGCGCTTCTACCTCGGCGCAAACACAGGCTGCGGCCGAAAGCGACGTTGCAAATGCCACCGGCTTCGAGGCAACGGACACGGTCATACGCAACTCCGGAATCGACCTTGCTGCACGCGGAGAAACGACTGTCGGAGACATCCGCCTCGATAAAAAAGGTATCGACGCGGCAGTCAGCCTGACTGAAGACTCTGACCACAGCGCGGCGGAAAAAGAGCGGCAGTTCAAAGCTGATATTCAGCAAGCCGGTGTGGCGGACATAGAGGTTGCGGGTGATGCTGAAGCACGCCCGGCATCCGAGGCGCTGGGCTCATCTGCGAGCAAAGGCTTCGAGACGGCTTTGCAAGGCGTCACGAATGGCTTGGTTTCCATGCAGTCCGCATCCCAGGCCAATGCAGCGCAGTCTGCGGCATCGGTCGCCGATCGCCTGTCGCCGCGTGTTGGCACGCCGGCCTGGGATAACGCCTTGTCCCAGAAGGTGGTGTGGATGGTGGGCGGCGAACACCAGAGCGCGACCCTTACTCTGAATCCGCCCGATCTCGGCCCGCTCCAGGTGGTGTTGAACGTATCGAATTCGATGGCAAGCGCCACCTTCACCGCGGCTCAGCCGGAAGTCAGGCAGGCGATAGAAAACGCGATGCCGAAGCTGCGTGAAATGCTGGGCGATGCCGGCATCCAGCTTGGGCAGTCCAGCGTCAATAGCGGAAATCCCGGCCAGAACAGCGAAGCCCATGAAGCCGGCTCCGGAAGACACCAAGGCGGTTCGGCCCGCACATCGTCCGCAACTGAAGATCTTCCTCCTACCGCTCCCGCCGGGCGCGTGCTCACAGGGCGCGGCCTGGTGGATACCTTTGTCTGACATCGCGCGCCGCTCTTCGGCCGGCACCGCCTGACACCTGATCATTGAAGCCCCGCGCTGCCACATCTGCTGGCGCAGCACTGCATTTCCTGTGGGAAAAGTGGTTTAATGGAAGCGATGCTTGGGAGCGTTCCTGCAGGGTGGTGCTGCAAAGCCGGCCGAGATGCCATGTAATGCTTGGCAAGATTCGCGAGAGACAGTCGATTCGACAAACTGCCCGGCTTTCGCTGCTCTTTTCAACGCATTCCCATTGCAGATTATCTTGAATAATGTCCATAAGCGGCTTGAGATCGCAATAGAGGGAAACGATGGCAACTTCACCGAAAGCAGTTCAGAAAGCACCACCGAAGGCTGAAGAGCCTGTCGTAGAACTTGCTCCACCCAAATCATCGGGCAAGAAGACGATCATCATCACCAGCCTGCTGCTGCTGTTGCTAGGCGTGGCCGGCCTCGGCGTATTCTTTTTCATGGACAACCAGAAGGATGCCCCGTCTGCCTCTGCTGACGGTTCCGCCCCGGCCGAAGAAGCCAAGCCCCAGGAGGCGCCCAAGCCGCCGGTATTCATTACGCTCGAACCCTTTACCGTCAACCTTCAGCCCGATGGTGCTGGCGATCAGTTCCTGCAGGTGCAGTTCACCCTGCAGGTCGCCGATCAGGCGCAGGTTGATGCGGTCAAGCTTTTTATGCCGCAGGTGCGCAGCCGTCTTCTGATGCTCCTGTCCAGCAAAAAGGCTTCGGAAATTTCCACACCTGACGGGAAGAAGAAGCTGAGTGAGGAAATCATTGCGCAAGTGAAGCAGCCCTTTAATGCGCAAAGCAGACCCCAGGCGGTATCCAACGTTTTCTTCACCTCTTTCGTGATCCAATAGAGCCATGGCGGACAATTTCCTGTCACAAGAAGAAGTCGATGCCCTCCTCAAGGGGGTTACCGGCGATCTTGACGATTCGAATGTCCAGGAAGACGACTCGGGCGTACGCCCTTACAACCTTGCTACGCAGGAGCGCATCGTCCGTGGACGCATGCCGACGCTCGAGATCATCAACGAGCGTTTTGCGCGCCTCCTGCGAATCGGCCTCTTCAACTTCCTGCACCGCAGCGCAGAAGTCTCGATCGGCCCGGTAAAGGTATCGAAATACAGCGAATTCATCCGCAATCTGGTGGTGCCCACCAACCTCAACCTGGTGCAGATGAAGCCTTTGCGCGGCACGGCGTTGATGGTCTTCGACCCGAACCTCGTATTCCTGATGGTCGACAACCTGTTTGGCGGCGACGGCCGCTTCCACACCCGTGTCGAAGGCCGCGATTTCACGCTTACCGAACAGCGCATCATCCAGCGCGTGCTGGGCATCGTGTTCGAGACTTACGCGAAATCGTGGGAGCCG
>JAQSWC010000040.1 GCA_029266815.1 Paucimonas sp. | reverse complement strand
CCACACGGCCACGCACCGCGCAATTCCACCCGCTACCTGCGTAATCCGCATCCGCCGAAGGACCAGGAAAAAGCGCCTGTTAAGGCGATTGAAACCGAACCGGAAAGCAAATAAAACCTCTTTTCGGCGCCGGATTCTAAAGCAGAACCATGTTGTCGCGGTGGATTAGTTCCGGCTCTTCGATGAAGCCGAGGATGGCAATGATTTCCGATGACGCCTTGCGCGCAATGCGGCGCGTATCCGAACTCGAATAATTACTGATTCCCCGTGCAATCGCGCGGCCAGCTTCGTCGGTACAGGTGATGACATCGCCCCGGCCGAATTTTCCGGACACCGCCACCACACCTATTGGCAAAAGCGACTTTCCCTCTGCGGTCAATTTCTGCACCGCGCCTGCATCGAGCATAACCTCGCCTGCGGTCTGCAGATGGTCGGCCATCCATTGCTTGCGCGCGGTGAGCTGGGCGGTTTGCGCAGTCAATTGCGTGCCGATTGCCTCGCCGGCTGCCAGGCGAGTCAGCACATTTTCCTCGCGTCCCCAAGCAATGACGGTATGCGCGCCTGAAGCCGCCGCGCGTCGTGCCGCAAGAATCTTGGTCAGCATGCCGCCGCGTCCGATGCCAGTACCGGCACCTCCCGCCATTGCTTCCAGCGCGGGATCACCGGCGCGCGCCTCATGCACAAATTCGGCCGACGGGTCCTTGCGCGGATCGGCGGTATAGAGGCCCTTCTGGTCGGTAAGGATAATCAGCGCATCTCCCTCTATCAGGTTGGCCACCAGCGCACCCAACGTGTCGTTGTCGCCGAACTTGATCTCGTCGGTAACCACCGTGTCGTTCTCGTTGATGATCGGTACAACGCCTAGACGCAGGAGCGTCAAGAGCGTCGAACGCGCATTCAGATAGCGCTCGCGGTCGGCCAGATCGGCATGCGTGAGCAGGATTTGCGCGGTGCGCAGGTTGTGCTTGCCGAAGCTGGTTTCGTAAATCTGCGCCAAGCCCATCTGGCCGACAGCAGCGCAGGCCTGAAGTTCGTGGATTTCCGTTGGTCGCCTGTCGAAACGCAGACGTTGCATGCCTTCGGCGATTGCGCCCGAGCTGACCAGCAGCACTTCCTTGCCGGCACGGCGCAATTCAGCGATTTGCGACGCCCATTTTTCTATCGCGCCATGGTCGAGGCCCTTGCCCTCGTTAGTCACTAGCGAGGAACCAACCTTCACCACCAGGCGCTTGGTTTTTTGAACGACGGAAATCATGTCTCTTTTCTTTTATTCGATGTTTTGATCTTCGGAAATCATTCAATCGACTTGAAACGCGGATCGTCAGGGTCAATCGAGGCGATGCCACGCGCTTCTTCCGCCATCTGCGTTTCGCTGGCGCGCTGCTCCTTGTGGCGCTGCTCGGCGAGGTACTCGTAGATGGCAATGATCAGTTCCTCACAGCCGTCCCGCGTTAGAGCCGAGATTTGATGCACCGGCCCTTTCCAAGCGAAACGCTTGACGAAATCCTTGACGCGTTTAGCACGCTCGTCTTCCGGCACCATGTCGAGCTTGTTCAACACCAGCCAGCGCGGCTTGTCGAACAGGGCTTCATCATATTTCTTCAATTCCTTGACGATGGCCTTTGCCTCCTTGACCGGATCGACCTCGGCATTGAAGGGCGCGAGATCGACAATGTGCAGCAACAGGCGCGTACGCTGCAAATGACGCAGGAATTGATGCCCAAGTCCTGCACCTTCGGCTGCACCTTCGATCAAACCCGGAATATCGGCGATGACGAAACTTTTTTCATGGCTGACGCGCACCACCCCGAGATTCGGATGCAGCGTGGTAAATGGATAATCGGCAATCTTGGGGCGAGCATTCGACACCGCCGTGATGAATGTGGATTTGCCGGCATTCGGCATGCCAAGCAGACCGACGTCGGCCAGCACCTTCAGCTCGAGCCGCAGTTCGCGCCGCTCGCCTTCCTTGCCGTCGGTCTTTTGGCGCGGAGCGCGATTGGTCGATGATTTGAAATGGATGTTGCCCCAACCGCCTTCGCCACCAGACGCCAGCATGACCTGCTGTCCATGCTCTGTAAGATCCGCCAATATTGCACCATCGTTGATGTCGACGATCTGCGTGCCGACCGGCATGCGCAGAAAAACATCATCGGCGCCTTTGCCGTAGCAATCAGAGCCACGGCCATTCTCTCCGTTCTTGGCCTTGAAGAGCTTAGCGTAGCGATAGTCCACTAGCGTGTTGATGTTGCGGTCGGCCACAGCAAAGATACTGCCGCCCTTGCCGCCGTCGCCGCCGTCAGGTCCGCCAAAGGGGCGGAATTTCTCGCGGCAGAACGAGGCGACGCCATTGCCGCCGTTGCCGGCAATTACCTCGATTTTCGCCTCGTCGATGAATTTCATGTATGCCCGCTTTGAATATGGGAGCGCCGCTTGATACGGCGGAACAGTATAAGTCAGGGAATCCGTCTTTCACGAACGCCCTGCACAAACTAAAAAGGCCCTACCAGCGGCAGAGCCTTTCCATTGCGGGATCGCCCCGCATCTGCGCAATCGATTACGCCGGAACGACCATCACTACATGGCGCTTCAATGCACCCTTGGTAGCGAACTGGACTTTACCGTCGATCAGTGCGAACAGGGTGTGGTCCTTGCCGATGCCGACGTTGTCGCCCGGATGCACTTTCGTGCCGCGTTGACGGATGATGATGCCGCCGGCATTAATTGCCTGGCCGCCGTAGACCTTGACGCCCAGTCGTTTCGACTCGGAATCGCGGCCGTTGCGCGTGGTGCCGCCGCCTTTTTTGTGTGCCATTTACTGACTCCTTGGTATCTGGTTATCCGATCAGCAATCAGCCGTTGATCGAGACGATTTGCAATTCGGTGTAATTCTGGCGATGGCCTTGACGCTTCTGATAGTGCTTGCGACGACGCATCTTGAAAATTTTCACCTTGTCGTGACGACATTGCGCCACTACCGTAGCCAGCACCGTTGCACCCGCAACCAGTGGCGCACCAAACTTGATGGTATCGCCTGCGCCCACTGCGAGCACTTGGTCAATGGTGATTTCGGAGCCGATGTCTGCCGGTATCTGTTCTACTTTGAGCTTTTCGCCAGCAGCAACTTTGTATTGTTTGCCGCCGGTTTTTATGACCGCGTACATAGGGAACCTCATCGGATAATTAATCAATCTTCTCCTCCCGAGGCCAAAAGCACGCCAAATCGGGAAAACCGCAAATTATACATGGACTTAGCGCCGCGGTCAAAATGGCCAATTGCCTTCCCTGGAATACCGATTGAGGCGATATCAAGGCGCATCGGACGTCGTATAATGCGCCGCACTTGTTCATTTGTCCTTCTTTTTGCCCAGGTCCGATTTTGCTCGCCGCAACCGCATCTACGACAGCCCAGAACACCACGTTCAACTTAATTGCTCCCGACATGGCGGCAGTGGATGAAGTGATTCGAATGCAGTTGCATTCCAGTGTTCCACTCGTCAACCAGATCGGCGAATACATCGTCGGCGCAGGCGGCAAGCGCATCCGGCCGATGCTGGTGCTGCTGATGGCAAAAGCCTTCGGCTACGGCGGCGCGCGACATCACGACCTGGCAGCCGTCATTGAATTCATTCACACCGCTACACTACTGCATGATGATGTAGTGGACGAATCGTCGCTGCGGCGAGGCCGCGAGACGACGAATGCGAAGTTCGGCAATGCTGCAGCCGTCCTGGTCGGTGATTTCGTGTATTCGCGGGCTTTCCAGATGATGGTTGCAGTCGACAATATGAGGGTCATGCGCATATTGGCAGACGCCACCAACGTGATCGCAGAAGGTGAAGTGCTGCAGTTGCTCAACATGCACGATCCCGACGTGACGGAAGAGCGTTATCTTCAGGTGATTCGATCCAAGACTGCCAAGCTCTTCGAAGCGGCGGCTGAACTGGGAGCCCTCATCGCCGGCGCCTCGGAAGAACAGGTTGCGGCAGCAGCCGAATATGGCAGGTCGCTCGGCACAGCCTTCCAATTGATTGACGATGTGCTCGATTATTCCGGAAGTTCAGACGCCATCGGCAAGAACGTGGGCGACGATTTGCGGGAGGGCAAACCGACTCTGCCGCTCATCTACCTGCTCCAGCGCGGCACAAGCTCGCAGCAGGCACTGGTCAAGGCTTGCATCGAAAGCGGGGATGAAACGCATTTCGGCGAAGTGCTGTCTGCAATTACCATCTCGGGAGCACTGGAGTATACAAGGGAGAAGGCGGCAGAGGCCTCCGCCTCTGCTACCCGCGCCATTACAGGCTTCCCGAATAGCCAGTTCAAGGATTCTTTGTTAGAATTGTGCGCTTTCGCGATTGGCCGTAATCATTGACTCTGGCGCATTGCCAGTCAAACGATCGCATCATCGGGGTGTAGCTTAGCCTGGTAGAGCGCTACGTTCGGGACGTAGAGGCCGGAGGTTCGAATCCTCTCACCCCGACCATTTCCCTCCATTTTGTTGCCCCCTTTGCAAGCGCTGCTTGCTCCTCCTGTTTGCTTGCCTTACATTGTTTGCGAGCTATTTTCTTACCTACTAATCATTCCAAGACAGTTTTCAATCGACACTCAAGATAGCCAGTGGATACCGTTCCCTTATTGGCGCAGTTGCTTGCCCTTTTCATCCTGATTTTCCTGTCCGCCATTTTCGCGATGGCCGAAACTGCGCTAATGGCCAGCAATCGGCATCGCCTTCGTCATCTCGCCAAGCGGGGCAGCCTTCAGGCAACGACAACATTGTGGCTGCTTGAACGTACCGACAAGATGCTTTCGCTGATCCTGATCGTGAATACGCTGGTAAATGCGCTGGCAACCGCCCTGGTGACGGCCATCGCCATTTCCATGTTCGGCAATCATGAGCGCGTCATTACCATTGCCACAGCGGCGGTGGCCTTTCTGTTGATCGTATTTGCAGAAATCTCGCCCAAGGTGATCGGCGCCACGTATCCCGAGCGCATCGCCTTGCCGACGAGTCTGCTATTGAAGCCGTTGATGGCGGTGGCCAGACCGGTACTATGGTTCGTGAATCTGTTCGTATCAACCTTCCTCAGGCTATTGCGAGTTAAAAGTCCCGGCACACGCGACCACCAGCTGTCTCCGGAAGAACTACGCTCCATGGTGTTGGAAGGGGGCAGTTTCATACCGCAAAAGCACAGGAGCATTTTGCTGAATCTTTTCGACCTCGAGAAAATCTCCGTTGAGGACGTCATGACGCCTCGCGCGCAAATCGAGTCTCTTAACCTCGCAGCTTCGGTAGAGGAGATCAAGGGTCAATTGGCCACCTGCTATCACAACAAACTGCCGGTGCACGAAGGAGAGATCAACAAGATTGTCGGGATTCTGCATGTGCGAAAAGCCATGTCGCTGATCAACCATGAAACGGAACTGACTATTGACCACTTCCGTATGCTTCTCACTAATCCGTACTTCATTCTTCAAGATACCGACATATTGACCCAGCTACAGTATTTTCAGGAAAACCACGAGCGGCTTGGAATCATCGTGGACGAATACGGCGAGGTGCAGGGTTTGGTGACGCTGGAAGACATCATCGAGGAAATGATCGGCGAATTCACCACCTCGATGCGCGGTTCGGGCAGAACCGACGGCCTTGAATGGAATACCCAGGGAGAATGCCTGCTCGAGGGAACAGCAACGCTCAGGGAATTGAATAAGCGACTGGGCCTGAATCTTCCTTTGGACGGCCCCAAGACTCTCAATGGTCTGTTATTGGAAGAATTGCAAGACATCCCCGTGGCAAGCGTCAGCTTGAAAATCAACGACTGCATAGCTGAAATCGTGCAGGTTCAGAACCATACAATCAAGACCATCAGACTATATAAGCCGGTTGCAGATCACCCCAACAAGAATCGCGCACGCCGTGACTGACCAAAAAAGTCACAGGAATTTTGGATATCTTTACAAATCAGGTGCCTAGAGGCATCATTTAACGCTACTTGTGCAAATTGCGTTGATTCAACTTCTTATTCCATGGCCGCAGTGCTTCCCACTTCCGCAGCAAATACGTCCCTGACCGGGCTGGCGCGAGCTTTGGCTCAGGGCGGCAAACTTACGGCACAACAGGCGGAGGCGCTTCTCAAGCAAGCGAGCTCAGAAAAAATACCTTTTATTGACGCCCTGCTGCAGAGCGGCACCATGCAGCCGCGGGAATTGGCGGCATTTTGTTCGGATACATTCGGCTACCCCCTGCTGGACCTGTCTGCATTCAACCTCACTTTTCTCCCCGAGCGTCTGGTTGATCCCAAGCTGATGCAGAGCCAACGGGCGGTCCCCTTATCCAAACGCGGCAACAAGATTGCTGTCGGCATTTCGGACCCGACCAATACTCAAGCTCTTGATCAAATCAAGTTCCAGACCGAACTTGCCGTCGAACCGGTCCTGATAGAGCATCATCTTCTGCTGCAACTGATCGAGAAGCTGTCTCAAAGCGCCGAGCAGAACCTGAACGAGCTGATCGGCGACGATCTCGACATCAATTTTTCCGAAGATGATCTCTCCGCTCCTGCGCCGGACACGGCCACCGGAGCGGCCGATATCGACGACGCGCCGGTCGTCAAGTTTCTGCAAAAAATACTGCTGGATGCGATCAACATGGGCGCATCCGACCTGCACTTCGAACCGTTCGAAAAGTTTTATCGCATACGCTTCCGCGTCGACGGCGTGCTGAAGGAAATTGCCCAGCCGCCGCTGGCCATCAAGGAGAAGCTGGCCTCGCGTATCAAGGTTATCTCGAAGCTCGATATTTCGGAAAAGCGGGTACCGCAAGACGGCCGCATGAAGCTGGTCGTGTCGAAAACGAAGTCGATCGATTTCCGCGTCAGCACATTGCCCACGCTTTTCGGCGAAAAGATCGTGATGCGTATTCTCGATGCCACTCAGGCGCAACTGGGTATCGATGCGCTGGGTTACGATCCGGACCAGAAGGAATTGCTGATGGACGCGATCCAGCGTCCCTACGGCATGGTTCTGGTGACCGGCCCTACCGGTTCGGGCAAGACGGTGTCGCTATACACCTGCTTGAACATTCTGAACAAGCCCGGCATCAATATCTCTACAGCAGAAGACCCTGCCGAGATCAACCTTCCTGGCGTAAACCAGGTGAATGTGAATGACAGGGCCGGGTTGACCTTCGCAGTAGCCTTGAAAGCTTTCCTGCGCCAAGATCCCGACATCATCATGGTAGGCGAAATTCGCGACCTGGAAACTGCTGATATCTCCATCAAGGCCGCACAGACCGGCCATATGGTATTTTCAACGCTCCATACCAATGACGCGCCCGCCACGCTGACACGCCTGATGAACATGGGCGTGGCGCCGTTCAATATCGCCTCCTCAGTCATTCTCATCACCGCACAACGCCTTGCACGGCGTCTTTGTACCTGCAAGCAACCCACTACCATCCCTGATGAAACGCTGTTGGAAGCGGGCTACAGGGAAGAAGAACTGGACGGCACCTGGGTGCCTTACAAGCCCGTGGGCTGCGAGCGTTGCAGCGGCAGTGGTTATAAAGGACGCGTCGGCATCTATCAAGTCATGCCCATCAGTGAAGAAATTGAGCGCATTATTCTGGCTCATGGCACAGCCTTGGAAATCGAAGCGCAGGCCCGTGCAGAGGGCGTGAAAAACCTGCGCGAGGCCGGCCTGGTAAAAGTAAAGATGGGTTTAACCAGCCTTGAGGAAGTCCTCGGCTGTACCAACGAGTAGCATTAGCAAAGGATCAATCCCATGGCCACCGCAACTACGAAAGCAGCAGGAGCAGCCGGCGTCAAAGAAGTCATCTTTGCCTGGGAGGGCAAGGACAAGATGGGCAAGATCGTCAAGGGGGAACTGCGTGCCAGCGGCGAGGCATCCGTCAACGCCGCACTTCGCCGGCAGGGCATACTCGTCACCAAGGTCAAGAAGAAATCCTTCAAGAGCGGCAAAAAGGTTTCTGAAAAAGACATATCGCTTTTTACGCGCCAGCTTGCCACCATGATGAAGGCCGGCGTGCCGCTGCTTCAATCCTTCGATATTGTCGGCAAAGGTCACGGCAATCCATCGATGTCGAAGCTGATCCAGGATATACGCGCTGACGTGGAAACAGGAACCAGCCTGAACCAGGCTTTCCGGAAATATCCCTTGTATTTCGACCCCCTGTTCTGCAATCTGGTCGCGGCCGGCGAACAAGCCGGTATTCTCGAAGACTTGTTAACCCGCCTAGCTATTTACAAGGAAAAAACGCTGGCTATCAAAGGCAAAATCAAGTCAGCCCTTTTTTATCCTGTATCGATTCTAGTAGTGGCATTTGTGGTCACTGCCGTCATCATGATCTGGGTAGTTCCTGCGTTTAAGGAAGTGTTCGCGAGCTTTGGCGCCGATCTACCGGCGCCAACGCTTATGGTAATGTCCATTTCCGATTTTTTTGTAGCCAACTGGTATTTCATATTTGGGGGATTGTTTGCTGGCCTATATTTCTTTTTCCAGGCATGGAGGCGCTCCCCGAAAGTCCAGCGCTTCATGGATCTGACATTATTGAAAGCACCAATCTTTGGTGCAGTAATACGCAAAGCGACTATCGCACGCTGGACCCGCACCTTGGCAACTATGTTTGCGGCGGGCGTTCCGCTTGTGGAGTCGCTTGATTCCGTAGGTGGCGCTTCAGGCAATGCACTTTATGTAGAGGCAACCAAGAAAATCCAGACTGAAGTCAGTACAGGCACAAGTCTGACTGCCGCAATGCAAAACGCAAACGTCTTTCCCAACATGGTGACGCAGATGGTGTCGATCGGCGAGGAATCCGGCTCCCTCGATGCGATGCTCGGTAAGGTTGCGGATTTCTATGAAGCTGAAGTCGATGAGGCCGTGGAATCCTTATCCAGCCTGATGGAACCCCTGATCATGGTGATCCTGGGCGTTCTGATCGGCGGCCTCGTCATTGCCATGTATCTGCCTATCTTCAAACTCGGCGCTGTTGTCTAATGTTCGAAGGACTCCTGTTTGCTTCGCCACAGAGCATGCCGCATGTATTACTGGCGGCGCTATTCGGCCTGATGATCGGCAGTTTTCTGAATGTGGTAATTCATCGGCTGCCGAAGATGATGCAGCGGGAATTCGACAATTACATTGCGCACGAAAGCGGCAAACCGCTTCCGCATGAAGATCGCTACAACCTCGTAGTTCCCCGTTCGGCGTGTCCGCATTGCGGGCACCGCATTACGGCATTGGAAAACATTCCTGTTTTCAGCTATCTGGCTCTGCGCGGCAAGTGTAGACAATGCA
>JAQSWC010000039.1 GCA_029266815.1 Paucimonas sp. | reverse complement strand
TTATTCGACTGGGGCGCTGGGTGCAGGAGGCAGCGTGCTTCTACCTTGCAACACGGCAGAAGCGGTCGGCTGACGCACCACTCAGCATCTCCATCAACATTAGTGCGAAGGAATTTCACCAGCCCGGTTTCGTGGAACAGATTCTTTCCATCATCAGAGATACAGGTGCTAATCCTCACCTCATCAAACTCGAGCTGACCGAGAGCGTTCTGCTTAAGAATGTGGAGGAAGCGATCGGAAAGATGAAAGCCCTGAAGGCCCAGGGCCTGGGGTTCTCTCTTGACGATTTTGGCACAGGATATTCCTCGCTCTCCTACCTGAAGCGCCTACCGCTGGATCAGGTCAAGATCGATCGCTCTTTCGTGAGGGACCTGATACAGAATGCCAATGACGCAGCCATTGCCCGCACCATAGTGGATCTGGCTCGTACCTTGGGGCTGGAAGTCATTGCCGAAGGCGTGGAGACCGAGGAACAGCGCAGCATGCTGGCCGGCTACGGCTGCCACGCCTATCAGGGGTACCTCTTCAGCGAGCCACTGTCTTCGGAGATGGCATGGAGCATCCATGAACATTCGTTGCCGGATGGAAGAACGTAAGACGTCACGTCCCTGCCTTGATTATCCGGCTACGCCCTGAAGTCTCAGCCAGCCGACCTCTCCCGCTCAGTCTTCAAGTCCGATAGTGACTCGAAGTATCGACGCGCCTGTTTTATATCGTTTCCTGGCGAAATGACTATCTGCAACAGGCATGCTCTTTGCAATCCCGGAATGTTCCAAGCACGTAAGCCTGTAATTTTTGACGATGAGGACATCATGAACGCAACCTGGATTCTTTCTGCCAATGCAAGCCGTGCCAGATTTTTTTCGCAAACCAGCCTTGCCGAGCCGCTGGAGGAAGTGAACAACATGGTCAATGACGCAGCAAGATTGCCGGTGTCGGAAATCGGAGAAACCGACCGGCGCGATCCGAAAGCAGCGGGACAGAGTAGCCACAATGTAGGCGGAGCACGGCCCACTTCCATGTACGAGCCGCCGCAAACGCCGGAAAAGCACGAGGCCGAGCTATTCGCGCGTGATATCGCCGCCTACCTGCTGCAGGCTTACCGCGACGGCCGCTTCGAGAAAATCACGCTGGTAGTCTCGCCGCAGTTCCTCGGCGTACTGCGCGGGTTGCTCGATCGGGAACTCGAGTCAGCGGTGAATCTTGAAATCACCAAGGACTACACGCAATTCAGCCCCGAACAACTGCGCGAGCAGCTCAAGGCATATAACGACAAGCACTAGCCGGGCAAGAGCCTTGTGAAGTCGGAATGGCGAACGCGAAACGATAAGTCGGCTGCTTTCAGGTCAATCCTGATCTTCATGGCGGCCCGGCTTGCGCTTGGTGAGACGCGGCCCGTGGAGACTCCATTTTCTACAACTGCAGTCATACCTGCGATGGTCAGTTCATGATTGCCCGGAAGCTTTCGACACATGCGGTTGCGCAGGAATCGTCAAGTTTGGCGGCCATTTTTACATTCGATTCATCGGACTTTTGTGTGGGTAAAGAATGCTCCCTTCCCTTCAAGGGGAGGGTTGGGGTCGGGATAGGTTTCGGTGGCGCTTAAAGAACCCATCCCCCACCCAGCCTCCCCCTTGAAAGGGGAGAAGTTTTCGTTCTTCGCACCAGCGGTCTTTTCTTGAAGGACCTTCCCGTAAGCGAATTCACCCACAGAAAAATCTAAAGAACCTTACATTCATTCCGCTGTTTCAAGGGGTGGAGGAAAAGCGTGACAAAGCATCGCTTTATGCCGCCGCAGTCTTTATGGCTTGCACGCGGTAGCGTGGATGGAGCTCCCGTTGTACGACAGCAGACTAGAACCGGCTGCCGTAACATCCGGATATGACAATCATTTCTTCACCAGAAAACGACGCGGACTCGCCGGAAGCGCTCGCACACCGGCTCGGCGCAGAGCTCATCAAACTGGAGGGAACAGTTGCCGTGCGATTCGCCGGCATCGTGGAAACCGGCAGCCTGCCTATTCCCTATGCACTGGTGCCGGCGCGCGGCATGCTCGCCCGGCCTGCCAAGTGGCGCAAATTGAGCCCGGAAGCGCAGCTCGCGCTGGTGCGGGAGCGTGCCGACCCGCAGGCGATGGAGGAGCTGCGAAGCAGCGTGCTGAATTTCGTCGCGCGGATTGCCTCGGAGGCGGACGATGAAAGCCTTGATCCGATGCTGTTTCTCAATGCGCTGGCCGATGCCCCCGCATCCGTGACTGCCGCCGACGTCTTCAATCGCATCGAACAGCGGCTCGCCCACGCAGTAGAACGAAAAAAGGAGGAGCGCCATGCACTACTCACCCGGGAAAGCATCAACCTGGCCGAATATCCGGATTCATTCGAGGTGGCGCGCCGCATACCGCGCCGCTTTATTGCACTGTTAGGTCCGACCAATTCCGGCAAAACCCATCAGGCAATGGAAGCACTGGCCAAGGCGGATACCGGCGTCTACCTCGCACCCCTGCGTCTGCTGGCCCTCGAAAACTATGAGCGGCTTGTGAATGCACGGCCGCATGGCAGGGAGCTGAAGGTCAACTTGATTACCGGTGAGGAGCGCCGCATTACCGAAGGCGCGACGCATGTTGCCAGCACGGTTGAGATGCTTGACCCCGGCACGCGGGTGGACGTGGCAGTGATCGATGAAATCCAGATGCTGGCAGACCGTGACCGGGGCGCGGCGTGGACGGCGGCAGTATGCGGCGCGCCTGCGAACGTCGTCTACCTCGTTGGCGCACTGGAGGCAAAACGGGCGGTGGAAGCATTGGCCGAACGGCTGGAATGCCCGATCGAAGTACATACGCTCAAGCGCAAGGCACCACTCAGCATGGAAGCTAGCCCCGTAAAAAAGCTGCGCAACCTGAAAAGCGGTGACGCCGTGATCGCGTTCTCGCGTCGCGATGTACTGATGTGGCGCGATATGATCGCTGAACAAGGATTTTCGGTGGCTACCATCTACGGCAATCTGTCGCCCGAGGTACGTCAAGCCCAGGCCGCGCGCTTCAGGGACCGCACCGCCGACATTGTGGTCGGCACAGATGCGATAGCAATGGGACTGAACCTGCCGATAGAACGGATCGTCATGACGACCTGCGTCAAGTTCAATGGTGTGGAGGAGGAGGAAGTGCCGGTAGCGCTTGCCAAGCAAATCGCCGGGCGCGCGGGGCGCTTCGGCGTGCACGAGGAAGGATTTGTCGCCGGCTTCGATGACGACACGCATCATGTAATGCGCTCGCTGCTCAAGGAGAAGACGCCGCCTGTGCCTCCCACCGGATTCGCCGTCGCCCCCTCGCTTGAACATCTTCATCGCATTTCGTCCGTAACCGGCGAACGATCCCTGACGCGGCTGTTCAAGCGCTTCGTGCACAACATTGATGTGCCGGATGGATTTTTCTATCCGCGCATCACTGAAGAGCAAAATGAGCGTGCCGAATGGCTCGACACCCTGCCGCTTACGGTAGCGGAGAAATTCACGCTGTCACTGGTGCCTATTTCCTCACGTATTCCAACATTGCATCAGGTATGGGAAGGCTGGGCACGTGCCTTGTCCAGAAAGAAAACCTTACATCTGGTTGCCGACCCGCATGAATTGCTGCAAAAAAACCTTCAGGAAGTAGAAGACACTTGCCGCATGTACTCTGCCTATGCATGGCTGAGTTTTCGCCTGCCCGATTTCTTTCCGGACGGCGACCTAGCGAACGAACTTGCACGGGAAGCGTCGGATCGCGTTGACGACATGCTTCAGGCCCAGAACGCGGCGATCCGTCGGCGGAGCACCAGAAAAGCCAGATAGGTTTTTCTCAAATGGAACGTTAATACGCAAGGGCCAGCTTGATGTAGTCGATTTTCGTAGCAATTCGAAAATATTTGGGCAGAACCTAAGCGTTTTATTCCCTTCTATTCAGTTGTGCAATCGCACTAGACGATGACTTTCCAAATTTTTGAAGGAGGAATCATGAAAAAGACTTTACCCGCCCTGCTGTGCTCCCTGTTGCTCGTTGCTTGCGCTTCCGGCCCTGAAGCCGATGTGTCGGCAGCTGCATCCGCCGAAGGCGTCGGTTCCGGTTCCACTGCTGCCAGCGTGGATTCCAGCGGTGCATCGGTAACCTCTTCGGGTTCGAGCGATGCCGGCACATCCAGCGCCACATCCAGCAGCCACGACCAGTCGCACCTGAACAACTCGTTGCCTTCTTCCAACGCGACCACACCGACCAACGACACGGCCGGCACCGCTGGAAGCACTGTCAACACCTCGCCGGCCGGTTCGGCGTCATCCAGCACCTCGTCCAGCACTTCGTCGCAGTAAGGCGTAGCTGAACCTGCTGTGATGCTGTAGGCGCTGCGTTTGATTTAACCCGACGTGTTCCTGCAGCGTTTGCAAAGACCCGCTTCTTAGCGGGTCTTTGCGTTGCATGCCTCGGTACACTGCACACTCATTTCACAAACGCGTCATATCCGGTTTTCAGGATCAGCACGCCCACCACGACAATGAATGCTCCGCGAACAAAGCCGGTGCCGTGCTTGAGCGCCAGGCGCGTACCCACCAAGCTGCCAATGATGTTTGCCGCCGCCATCGCAGCGCCGAGCTTCCACCAGACATGGCCTTTTGCGGCAAAGAGTGACAATGCCGCCACATTGGTCGCCACATTCAACACCTTGGCGGCAGCCGAGGCATGCAGGAAATCGTAGCCCAGGACTCTCACAAAGAGGAACACGAAGAGGCTTCCGGTACCCGGCCCGAAGAAACCGTCGTACCAGCCCAGCGTCATTCCGATAGCACAGGCCAGCAGAGTCTCGCGACGATGCGGATGCGTGGGCGCATGTACACCGCCGAGATTTTTGCGCATGACGGTATACACGAACAGCGCAAGAAGCACGAAAGGCAGCAGGCGCCGCATGAAGCCGGGATCGATCACGGTGACGGTCCACGCGCCTGCAAACGAACCAGCGAAGGCGGCGACGGCGGCAGGAAATAGTCCACGCCATCGCAATGTCACCCTCTTGCCATACTGCGCGGCCGCCACCGCCGTGCCCCACACCGATGCCGACTTATTCGTACCAAACAGGTCCGCCGGTGCGGCACCGGGGAAAGCCGAGAACAACACCGGAACGAGAATCAAGCCTCCGCCACCGACAATGGAGTCGACCAATCCCGCAAACAACGAGGCAATAATGGTTAGGGTTATTTCCATCCAGGTGGCGAGGTCAAATCAAAAGAACACCTGCGGAAGCCTTCGGCCCTGGCAGCTTGTGGTCGACAGCAAATTTCAGCAATCACCGATGATCTTCCTCTGGCGCCTCTATATCAAAGTTGATTCATGTGGATGATGTCATCGGCTTGCGAGCCAAATTGATGAAGGCCTGGAGGTAGTCAGTACCAATGTCTGCCTCTCGGGTTCCAAGAAAAATCTGCTTTGCAATCCCGTTCGGCCCCAACCGGACCGGAACGACATCGACCTTCCCGGCATATTCCTGCACCAGCCAGCGGGGCAAAGCAGCCACTCCACGTCCGCTTGCGACCATCTGCATCATGATATCCGTGGTCTCGATAGTCTTATGACGCTTGGGTGCAACTCCCGCAGGAATCAAAAACTGGTTGTAAATATCGAGTCGGTTCGTCTCGACAGGATAAGTAATTACCACTTCGTTGATGAGTTGCCGAGGTTTAACGTACTTGGCATTGGCAAGCGCATGGTTGCGTGCGACGGCCAGCACCTGTTCGTAGTCGAACACGGGTTCGAACTGCAATCCCGGTTTATGGAGCGGATCCGGCGTGACAAGTACGTCTATTTCATGTCCGAATAGTGCGCCGATGCCGCCAAATTGGAATTTCTGTTTAACATCTACATCTACATCAGGCCAGGCCGCCAGATACGGCGTGACAATTTTCAGCAGCCATTGGTAACAAGGATGGCACTCCATTCCAATACGCAGCGTGCCCCGTTCACCTTTCGCAAACTGACGCATCCTTGCCTCGGCATGATCAAGCTGGGGCAGTATTCGGTTGGCAACGGCAAGCAAATATTGTCCAGCTTGTGTCAACCGGAGATTCCGCCCTTCGCGCGTCCAGATATCGGTACCCAGGTGCTGCTCCAATTTTTTCATGCTGTGACTCAATGCCGATTGCGTCACACAAAGGACGCTGGCGGCGGCCGTTAGCGAGCCTTGTTTTTCGACCTCCTGCACGATGGTCAAGTGCGTACGTTCCAACATATTTGATGAGAAAAATTCATGGATTAATTAATTAATACCATTTTACCTCATGACTAATTAGCCCTACGATTGGCTTCATTCCTCTTCCCCACCGGAGCAACGCATGGCAATTACCCATAACCTAGGCTTTCCCCGTATCGGCGCGAACCGTGAATTGAAATTCGCATTGGAGTCGTACTGGAGGGGTGAGTCCTCTCTTAATGCATTACAGGAAGTGGGCAGGCAATTACGTCAGCGCCATTGGAATCAGCAGGCCGGCCTGGATTTCGTGCCTGTCGGCGATTTTTCCTTTTACGACCACGTACTCGACATGAGCTTCACGCTGGGCAATTTGCCCAAACGCGTGCAGGGGTTCCACGGCGAAACTCTGGACAACTACTTTCGTGTGGCACGCGGCCTCTCGGCTGAATCCGTTGATGGACACGGCCCATGTTGCGGCGGGGTGTCGGCAGGCGAGATGACCAAGTGGTTTGACACTAACTACCATTACATCGTCCCCGAATTTACGGCGGCTACCGAGTTCAATCTTGATAGCTCACGCCTTCTGGAACAACTGGCTGAAGCAAAGGCACACGGGCTAAAAGCAAAGCCGGTAATTATTGGCCCTGTCACCTATCTCGCGCTAGGAAAATCCAAAGACGGCTCGGACAAGCTGGCTTTGCTACCACGCCTGTTGGCGGCCTATACGCAATTGCTGGATTCACTGGCTGCGGAAGAAGTCGAGTGGGTGCAAATCGATGAACCAATTCTTGTCACCGAATTGGATGGCGCCTGGCAAAATGCCTTCAACTCCGCATACGGCCAGCTTAAGAACTGCCGCGTCAAATTACTTCTCGCGACCTATTTTGGCCAGCTGTTGGAGAATCGATCCTTAGCTGCTCATCTCCCGGTAGCAGGCCTGCACGTCGACGCGATAAATGGCCGAGACGATATCTTTCCGTTGCTCGAATTGCTGCCGTCCAACAAAGTATTGTCACTGGGCGTAATCAACGGCCGGAATATCTGGAAGACTGACCTGCATGCGACGCTCGAATGGCTGGAACCCATTCACCGCGTCTTGCAAAACCGATTGTGGGTCGCTCCCTCGTGCTCCCTGATACACGTCCCGGTCGATCTGGACAGCGAACGGGATCTGGATCCCGAGATTCGGTCCTGGCTCGCGTTTGCGCTTCAAAAGCTGGATGAGCTGCAGTTGCTGGCGAAGGCCCTGAACAATGGACGGGTGCCTGTGCAGGCAGAGCTCATCTCCAACCATGTGGCTGTCGAACGGCGCCGCACATCCAACCGCGTACATAATCCGGCGATCAAGGCAGCCATCAGTGGAATCGACGTTTCGCTTGGTGAACGAATCAGCCCCTATGAACAACGCGCAGCAAAGCAAGCCGCCTTGCTGAAGCTGCCGGCGTACCCAACGACAACGATCGGATCATTCCCGCAGACCGCCGATATCCGCCACGCCCGTAGTGAGTTCAAGTCAGGCCGGCTCGGCCTTGCCGGCTACAAGGCGCAAATGCAAAAAGAGATCGCGCACAGCGTGCAAGAGCAGGAAGCACTGGGCCTGGACGTATTGGTGCATGGCGAGGCCGAACGCAACGATATGGTCGAATACTTTGGCGAACAACTGGATGGTTATGCGTTCAGCCAATTCGGGTGGGTACAGTCCTACGGCTCCCGCTGTGTGAAGCCACCTATCCTGTTCGGAGACATAAGCCGGCCCAAAGCCATGACGCTGGATTGGATCACCTATGCGCAGTCGCTCACCAGTAAGCCGATGAAAGGCATGCTCACCGGCCCGGTGACGATTCTCAATTGGTCCTTCGTGCGCGACGATCAACCACGCTCGGTCTCGTGCACGCAACTCGCACTGGCCATCAGACAGGAGGTACTTGATTTGGAAAAAGCGGGGATTCGCATTATTCAAATCGACGAAGCAGCACTGCGCGAAGGATTGCCACTGCGAAAGTTGCAATGGAAGGAATATCTTGAATGGGCTGTTGGGTCATTCCGCATCGCTGCAAACGGCGTTGAAGACGAGACGCAAATTCATACTCATATGTGCTATTCGGACTTCAACGACATCATCGCGTCGATAGCCGACATGGACGCCGATGTCATCACGATCGAAACATCACGATCGGACATGAAACTATTGGACGCGTTTGACGATTTCAGTTATCCGAACGAAATCGGCCCGGGGGTCTATGACATCCACTCGCCGAATATTCCAACGCCTGAGCGTATGGTGCAGCTAATGAAAAACGCTGCGAAGCGAATTCCGCCGGAACGGCTATGGGTGAACCCGGACTGCGGTCTGAAGACCCGTCGATGGGATGAAGTCATACCGGCACTGACCAATATGGTTGCTGCGGCCAAATTGCTACGATCAACCACTTCATCGACCTAAGCTATTGCTCGGACGTGCCAGGCCGGCGGAAGACATCGCATGGTCGCTTCGACCGGCAAGTATTTGCTGGAAGTAGCCGATCGGAGCGAGTTTTGGCAACGCCGCCTGCTTGGATATTACGTCAGGCCGTGCCCGCAAATAGCTCATCGATCAGTTTTGCGCCCGTGGGCTCGACTTCAAGAAATTGAAATCCGGCCTTGAAACGGTCCAGTTCTGCCAGTATGCAGTACAGCACTTTCGCGACGATTGTAACGGGCTCCTCGCGGCCATCCTTGGATAGCGTCACAGTGATGACGCAGGCCTCGCCCATGGTTAACCCACGGGGAAGAAGAAGAGCAATTCCACCCGGTGCGATATCAAACGTGCGTGCGCTTATTTTTGCGCCACTTTTCAGCGTGATATCGGCATCTGAAAAAAACACCTTACGAGGAGCGAGTCTGGTATCGGGCTTCATTTAACAATGTTATCTGTTCATCACGAAAGTTTCGAATTATAGAGCCCTTATGAAATCCGATGCCTTTCGGCTGACCAGCTCACATCGTCGCAACTTGCTATCGACTGGCTAAATGAACGTGCCACATCTCCGCTCCGTTGTGCAAGCCGGCGATTCCGAACCAGACTTATCGGTTAGACTTGCGGCCTGAAAATTTTTAAGCCGTAGGCATGAATCTAAAAATAATCCTCTCATCCCTGGTCGGCACGGCCGTTCT
>JAQSWC010000038.1 GCA_029266815.1 Paucimonas sp. | reverse complement strand
CGATAATGCGCCGGCATCCATCAGTGCATCGGATAAGGCCTCCGCTTGGTCGCGGGCGACTTCGATGACGATTTCATTCCAGCTCATAACACTCTCTGTTTATTTGCGAGCCGAGTCGGACTTGCCGGGAACAGGGCGATCTGCGAGCTTGTGCTCCAGGTAGTGGATATTGGTCCCACCTTCAATGAAGCGCGCGTCGACCATCAATTCGCGGTGCAGGGGGATATTGGTGAGGATGCCTTCGACCACCATTTCCGACAGCGCAATCTGCATGCGGCGGATCGCCTGCTCGCGGTTGGCGCCGTAGGCGATCACCTTGCCGACCATCGAATCGTAATAGGGCGGCACATAGTAGCCGGCGTAAGCATGCGAATCGACACGGATGCCGGGGCCGCCAGGCGCATGCCAGGAAATGATCTTGCCCGGCGAGGGCGTGAACTTGAATGGGTCTTCCGCATTAATGCGACACTCGATCGCGTGGCCCTTCAGCTCGATATCGCGCTGGCGATAGGAAAGCTTCTCGCCGGAGGCTATGCGGATCTGCTCCTGCACGATGTCGACGCCCGTGATCATCTCGGTGACGGGATGCTCGACCTGCACGCGCGTGTTCATTTCGATGAAGTAGAACTCGCCGTTCTCATACAGAAATTCGAAGGTGCCGGCGCCGCGGTAATCCATCTTGCGGCAGGCTTCGGCACAGCGTTCGCCGATGCGCTCGATGGTCTTGCGCGGAATGCCGACCGCCGGCGCTTCCTCGATGACCTTCTGGTGGCGACGCTGCATGGAACAATCGCGCTCGCCCAGCCAGATTGCATTCTTGTGCTCGTCGGCCAGCACCTGGATCTCCACATGGCGCGGATTTTCCAGGTACTTCTCCATATAGACTTCTGGATTGCCGAAGGCCGAACCGGCTTCTGTCTTGGTCATCGTCACGGCATTCAGCAGCGCCGCTTCCGTATGCACCACACGCATGCCCCGCCCGCCGCCGCCGCCGGCCGCTTTAATAATGACAGGGTAGCCTATCTTGCGCGCAATGCGCACGATTTCCTTTGGATCGTCGGGCAAAGCGCCTTCGGAGCCGGGTACGCAAGGCACGCCAGCCTTGATCATTGCCTGCTTGGCCGAAACCTTGTCTCCCATCATGCGGATCGAATCGGGACGCGGGCCGATGAAGACGAAGCCGGATTTCTCCACGCGCTCGGCAAAGTCCGCATTCTCGGACAGGAAGCCGTAGCCTGGATGGATCGCTTCGGCATCGGTGACTTCGGCCGCACTAATAATAGCGGGCATGCTCAGATAACTCTGGCCGGAAGGCGGGGGGCCGATGCAGACCGACTCATCGGCCAGCTTTACATATTTGGCTTCGCGATCGGCCTCGGAATGCACAACTACGGTGCGGATGCCCATTTCGCGGCACGCACGTTGTATGCGCAGAGCAATCTCGCCGCGATTGGCGATTAGTATTTTCTCAAACATTGGAGGTCTCCGCGGCGAGATCGCTGCTGCCTGCGGCAGTCGTGCAATGTGGCTGCGCCGCTGCGCCGCTGCGCGGCTGGTCACCGCGGTTGGCGATCAGGATTTTTTCAAACATGGCTGAATGAACCGTTGTAAGGGAAGTTCTGCAAATCGAGCAGGCGGCGCCAGATGCAGCGCCTTTTCCTGCTTAACCGATGATGAACAACGGCTGGCCGAATTCAACCGGCTGGCCATTCTCGACCAGGATCTGCTTGATCACGCCCGAGGCATCGGCATCGATTTCATTCAGCAGTTTCATGGCTTCAATGATGCAGAGGGTGTCGCCCTCTTTTACGGATGCACCTACCTCGACGAATGGCGCTGATCCCGGCGCCGATGAGCGATAGAAAGTGCCGACCATCGGAGATTTGACGATATGTCCGGAAGCTTCGGCTGCAACCACCGGAGCAGCGGCGGGAGCCGCGGCAGATGCGGAAGCAGCAAGAGCGGGAGCCCCTGCTGTAGGTGCGGCAGCCTGGGGTTGCATCATGACGAGCTGGCTTTGCGGAGCGGATGACTTGACGATGCGGACCTTGCTTTCTCCTTCGGTCACTTCAAGCTCGGCGATGTCGGATTCTGCAACCAAGTCGATCAGCGTCTTCAGTTTTCTTAGATCCATGGCAGTCCCTTGGAATTGTTTGCGTAAATAAACAGGCTCGCAATTATATGCGAATCGGTATGAGATGGGCGAAATTAGAGTTTTTTAAGCGCGAAATCGATGGCGACGGTGTAGCCGACGGTGCCCAGTCCGCAGATCACGCCAGATGCTATATCGGACAGGTAGGAATGATGGCGGAAGACTTCGCGCCGGTAGATATTCGAGATATGAACCTCGATAAAGGGAATGGAAATCCCCGCCAAGGCATCGCGCAATGCGACGCTGGTATGAGTGAAACCGCCGGGATTGATGACGATAGCATCTATGTTTTCAGTCTTGGCAGCATGAATGCGATCGATCAGTTGACCTTCATGATTGCTTTGGAAGACTGAAAGCTTGGCTCCCGCTGACTTCGCTTGAGCTACGGCAGCATTTTCAACATCCGCAAGCGTTGTCGATCCGTAAATTTCTGGCTCGCGAGTGCCGAGAAGATTGAGGTTAGGACCGTTGAGCAGAAGTAAATTTTTGGCCATCGGACAGGTAATTTGACGACGATGCGCGCATTTTGCCGCTAAATGTCGTTCGAGGGCAAGGAAAATGTCGGTTTGTCAAAGTGCTGCCAGATCCTGACGAAGTTCCTCCAATTTCACTCCCAGATAAGTTCTGCGGATCGTGCCGTCAGCAGCAATCAGTACGGTAAAAGGCAGGCCGCCTGCTTGGTTGCCAAGATCACGGGCCAGCGCGATGCCATCATTTCCTGCGACATACAAGGGATAACCAATTTTGTGTTTGGCCGCAAAGCTCATGATGTTATGTGCAGAATCGATACCAATTCCCACAATCTGCACTTTGTCCGGATTTAGTGATTTTTGAATCGCATCCAGTTCGGGCATTTCCTTGACGCAAGGCGCGCACCAGGTAGCCCAAAAGTTGATCACCAGGGTTTTACCCTTCCACTGACTCAAGGACTGCGTTTTTCCGGTTGCATCCGGGAAGGATTGAGTCATCAGCGCTGGCAATGAGCCTGCTTCGGGGGCGGCAGGCGCCCATTTATAGGTTCCGACCGCAATGCCGGCGGCAATGCCTATCACCGCAACCGTAGCAAGAAGCAGGAACCGGCTACTCATGCGTGCTTTCCACGATCAGCCTGCGCACGCCATGGATATCCGTGCGTTCAATCCGCTCTCCTTCCGGCTTGAGCGCCCCTCGCAAATCCGAGGTTTGATAGCTGGCCAGATGGACGCCTTCGCCGCGCCACATGAAGCTGATGGTTTCCACGGTTTTTCCGGGATGCCTGAAATGCGGAGATTCCGTGACTTCGAAATCGACATTCTTATTCAGGAGAAAAATCTCTATGTCCTTTGCGCTATCGGAAAACAGTTGCAGGTGGATATCCGAATGTTCGCCCGCCGTGCCATTCAGAACGGCACCGGTCAGAAAAGGTGAAAACTGTTCCAGCTCGAGCATTATCTCTGCTGCCAGCTTTCTCAAATGGAGCAGGCGTGCCGGCTGCGTGTCGCTCATGAAAAGCTGCTGATAAGCCCGTACTTCATCTTCAACCTGGGAGTTGTCGGGCATGAAGTCGCCGCGCACCTTGGTGGTGCCGAGAATCTGCTCGGCAGCCTTGCGCTTGGCTGCGCCGTAACTGGCGCCGTCTTCGGCGATCATGCGAGCCGCGGCGGCGGCAATTTCATCGCGCAGCGAGGGATTGCCGGAAGGAGGGAATGAGGTCATGGATAAGGATGGATAGGGAAAGTCCAATAATGCGCGAAAGTGAATGTCGCCCGCATATTGCCGCTGTCCGCGCCTGACGGGTCGGTTAAAATCGCGATATCCGACATTTCATTCCTTGCCGCTTGCAACGACCATCCGCTGCAAGCCGGCGACTTCCGAATTTTACAATGCACATTCATATTCTCGGCATTTGCGGCACGTTCATGGGCGGCCTGGCAGTGCTGGCCAAGGAAGCCGGCCATAAAGTCACCGGCTGCGACGCCAATGTATATCCACCAATGAGCACGCAGCTCGAGGCCCAGGGTATACAGTTGATTGAGGGTTTCAGCGCCGATCAGGTTCAATTGAATCCGGATCTTTTCGTGATCGGCAACGTCGTGTCGCGTGGAAATCCCCTGATGGAGGAGGTCCTCAACCGCGGCTTGCCCTATGTCTCAGGACCACAGTGGATTGGCGAGCATATCCTGAACGGAAAATGGGTGCTGGCAGTAGCGGGTACTCACGGCAAGACCACCACGTCGTCGATGCTCGCCTGGCTCCTTGAAGACGCCGGCTACCATCCGGGCTTCCTGATCGGCGGCGTGCCGATGAACTTCGGCATCTCGGCGCGGCTATGCGGCAAGGAGGCATCGGATTTCTTCGTGATCGAGGCCGATGAATACGATACGGCCTTCTTCGACAAGCGCAGCAAGTTCGTCCACTATCGCGCGAAGACGGCGATCCTCAACAACCTGGAATATGACCATGCCGATATCTTTCCGGATCTCGGCGCCATCGAGACGCAGTTTCATCACCTGGTCAGAACAGTGCCGGGTGTGGGCCGTCTGGTGGTCAATGGCGCCGAAGATGCGCTGCGTCGCGTGATCGACCGCGGCTGCTGGAGCGAGTGCGAACGGTTCGGCGGAGCCGATGGCGTATGGGCGCTTAGCACCCATGACAACGGCAATTTCGACGTGCTGTTCAAGGGCGATATGCTCGGTACCGTCGAATGGGATCTGACCGGCGAACACAACCGCATGAATGCCCTGGCAGCGATTGCCGCCGCGCGCCATGTCGGCGTTCCTCCAGAGCGGGCAATTGCTTCGCTTTCCCGCTTCGAGAATGTCAGGCGCCGCATGGAACTCGTTGGCGAGGCGAACGGCATTTTGGTCTATGACGATTTCGCCCATCATCCCACCGCAATCGCCACCACCGTCGGCGGCTTGCGCAAGAAAGTCGGCAAGGCCCGTATCCTCGCCGTACTGGAACCGCGCTCGAATACGATGAAACTGGGCACGATGAAGGATGCATTGCCTGCCAGCCTGGCCGATGCCGACCTGGTGTTCGGCTATGGTGCCAAGGGAGACGGCAAACAGGGACTCGGATGGGATCTGGCACAGGCGCTGTCGCCGCTCGGCGGCAAGGCGCGCGCATTCGATGATCTCCAGCTCATGACCGACGAAATCGCCAAGGCCGCGCAGCCCGGCGACCAAGTGCTGGTCATGAGCAACGGCAGCTTTGGCGGCGTACATCAAAAGCTGCTGGATGCATTGGGCAGATGATCGTTTATCTGCACGGTTTCCGTTCCTCCCCTCATTCCTCCAAAGCAAGACAGCTTGCCGCAACCATGCAGGCAAGGGGAAGGGCGGCGGAATTCTATTGTCCGCAATTGCCAGCTTCACCGGCTGCCGCTATCGCCGAGGTAGAGAGATGCATCGCCGGTATCCAGCCGGCCTCGCTGGCAGTGATTGGCTCGTCGTTGGGCGGTTTTTATGCAACGTGGCTGGCGGAAAAAACCGGATGTCGTGCGGTGGTTCTTAATCCTGCCGTCCATCCCTATCGTGATTTAGGGAATTTTGTAGGTATATCGACTGCCTACCATTCCGAAGCGCCGTTCGAATTTACGCAGGCCCATCTTGAGGAGCTGACGCACTTCGAAATAGCACGGATCACGCAGCCGAAGAGATATCTGCTGATTGTCGCAAAGGGCGATGAACTGCTCGATTGGCGCGAAATGACGTCGCATTATTTAAACGCGAATCAAGTTGTGCTGGAGGGCGGCGATCACGGCTTGTCCGATTTCGATGCCTATCTTGATCAGGTGATCGACTTCTGCGGCAAGGGAGCGACACCGTGACACGCAGGTTGGCACGCTCGCAATGGCATGCTCATGCGGATGGCGCTGATCCGCAGCCGGCGGTGCGAGGCTGGCTCACGGATACCATGTCGTTGACGGCAAAACTGGTCGCCTCATGCGGGCAGTTTCGTGTCAGGCGCCTGGCGCAGCGCAGAAGCCGGTGCCTTGCCGACGAAGCCGCGGTGATCGGGCTGTGCCGCAAACTCATGGTGCGTGAGCGGGAAGTGCTGCTGCTGTGCGATGAGGTGCCGATGGTATTCGCGCATACTGTCGTGCCGCTGAGCGCGAGCACATCGGACTGGCCGTTTTTTGGCAGCCTGGGAGAGCGTTCACTCGGCAGCACGCTGTTCTACGACCCGCGTGTGACGCGAGGCGAATTGCATTATGCGCGGCTTCAGGCCAATCATCCGCTGGTCAGGCGTGCCGCACGGGCGCTGGGCAAGGAGAAGTGGGATGTTTCCCTGCTTGCCCGGCGCTGTTTATATCAGCGCAGGCGCGGCCTGCTGCTGGTCACTGAAGTATTTTTGCCGTCGATCGCGACATTGAACGCACCGGCGGTTGATAAGAGAGTATTTGCATGAATCTGTTTTTCGAAGAATCGGGCGATTTCAAGGCCGGCATCGCATTGTCGCAGCAAGGCGAGGCGTATCAGGTCGAGACCCAGAGCGGCAAGCGCACCAAAGTCAGGGCCAAGGATGTGCTGCTTCAATTCGCATCGCCTGCCCCGTCCGAGTTGATGGAGAGCGCACGGGCGGTGGCGGAGGAGATCGATCTCGACTTCCTGTGGGAGGTGGCCGGTCAAGAGGAATTCGGTTTCGCCGAACTGGGCGAAGAATATTTCGGCCATGCGCCCAAACCGCCTGAAGCGGCTGGCCTGTTGCTGCGTCTGCATTCGGCCCCGATCTATTTTCATCGCAAGGGAAAAGGACGGTACAAGGCAGCGCCCGAGTCTTCATTGAAAGCCGCGCTGGCCGGCATAGAAAAGAAGAAGCAGCAGGCGCTGGTCCAGGAGCAGTATGTAGAGGAACTCAAGCAAGGAAGGCTGCCGGAAGCCATCAAGGCGGTGGCGCTGCAACTCCTGTTCAAGCCCGACAAAAACACGATCGAGTACAAAGCGCTGCAAAGTGCCTGCGATGATCTGAAGACGGCGCCAGCGCGCCTGATGCTGAAAGTGGGCGGCATCGGTTCGCCAAAGGATCTGCACCTGTCGCGCTTCCTCTCTGAATTTTTTCCGAAGGGAACCGGTTTTCCCTCGATAGCCGTGCCGGCAGTGCGTGAGCTGCCGTTGGCTGATGTGCAGGCATTCTCAATCGATGACGTCACGACCACGGAGATTGATGATGCCTTTTCGGTCGCGTTTCCCGAAGAGGGCAAAGTTCGGGTCGGAATTCACATCGCAGCGCCGGGCCTTGGCATCCGCCGCGATGATGCAATCGATGCCATCGCGCGCCATCGCTTGTCCACTGTCTATATGCCTGGCGACAAGATCACGATGCTGCCGGACGAACTGGTGGACGCCTTTACCCTGGCGGAAGGGAAAGAACGTCCCGCACTTTCTCTGTATGCGACCCTTGATGTCTCCACCTGGACTGTCGTTGCCACACAAACCGTCGCCGAACGGATCAGAGTGTCGGCCAACCTGCGACACAACCAGCTCGACGAGCTGGTCACAGAGGAAAACCTCGCAACCGGTAACGGTGAGTACGCGCATAAAGAAGACATTGCGCAGTTGTGGCAATGGGCGCAGGTTCTCGAAAAGGCGCGGATGGCCAAGCGCGAAGGTTTCGGGCTCAAGCCCGAGCAGAACAACCGCGTCGATTTCAATTTCTATGTGGAAGACGACGTCGTAACCATTCAGCGCCGCAAGCGCGGTGCGCCGGTGGACAAGATCGTGGCCGAGCTGATGATCTTCGCCAACAGCACCTGGGGCAAGCTGATGCATGACCACGGCGTACCCGGTATTTATCGCACACAAGGCGGGGCCTGGCCGAACAAGATGCAGGTGCGAATGCTGACCCATGCGGCGCCTCACCAGGGATTGGGTGTCGACCAGTACGCCTGGTCCACCTCGCCGCTGCGCCGGTATACCGACCTCGTCAACCAGTGGCAGATAATGGCCTGCATAGAGCACGGTATCACTGCACCGCTGGCTGCGCCCTTCAAGCCGCGGGATGCGGATCTGTTTGCCATCGTTTCGGCCTTTGATGCCGCCTATACGGCGTACGCCAATTTCCAGAACACGATGGAGCGCTACTGGTGCTTGCGCTGGCTGGCCCAGGAAAATGCCCGCGTGGTCGACGCGGTGGTGCTGAAGGAAGAAATCTTCCGGCTTGCCGATATACCGTTGGTGATCAAGCTGTCAGGCGTGCCGCAATTGCCGCGCGGCGCGCACGTCAAGCTGGAGCTGATAGGGTGGGACGAGCTCGATCTCACCATTGAAGCGCGCCTGCTGCATGTGGAGCAGGAAATCGAAGCAATTGACGACGAGGCGGATGAGATGGCCGATCCTGCTGACGTGGCGGATGCGGTTGAAGCTGTCGAGACCGTTGTCGAAACGGCCATCGAGTCCGCTCCCGATGTCTCTTCCGAGGTGAAAAGCGCATGAAACGCGGTTCTTGACGGCGAAAGCCGCTGCCCTTTGTCGTAAAATGCAGCGGTCTCGGATTACGGCTTTCCTGTGAAGTTCTTCACTCAAAATCCCACTCTTACCGTTGCCTTCGTGGTTTCGGTGGCAATGCATGGCTTGTTGCTGGCAGTGCGTTTTGCCGCTCCGGATCTTTCCAAGCTTCAGCCCACCGATCCCGCTCTCGAAGTCATTCTTGTCAATGCCAAGCACGACAAGGCCCCGCTCAAGGCCGACGTGCTGGCGCAAGCCAATCTCGATGGCGGCGGCAATGCCGACGCGGGGCGTGCAAAATCTCCGCTTCCCGACTTGCGCCGTACCGAAGATGGCGACAACACCAAATCAGCGATGCGGCGGATTGAAGAGCTGGAGCAGCAGCAGCGCAAGTTGCTCGAGCAGATTGAAAAGCAGACCAAGCTCACGGTGCCGTCGCCCGACGTGCCAGGCAAGCCGCATGTCGCGCCGCCGCAGCCCAAGGGCGTGGACCTGATAGAAAGCGCCAAGGAAATCGCAAGGCGCGAAGCAGAAATCGCAAGGAGCATCGAAGAGTACAACAAGCGTCCCAAGAAAACGCAACTGACTCCGAGCAGCCGCGAGGTGGGTTATGCCCTGTACTACAAGAGCCTTCAGGAAAGAATCGAGAAGATCGGCACCTTCAATTTCCCTGAGCAGAACGGCAAGAAACTCTACGGCGAGCTGATCGTCTACATTCCCATTTTCCAGGACGGCACAATCTACGAGAAGGACGGCGGGCCACGCGTGGAGCGCAGTTCCGG
>JAQSWC010000037.1 GCA_029266815.1 Paucimonas sp. | reverse complement strand
ATCTGGGGTCCAATTTGGACAAGAAAGATTTGCAGAAGCTGCGCCAACGCGTTTCGCCAGCCTTGCAAGCCCTTCTGAAATCAAACCGCATCAAGGACACCGGCGCGGGCCGCGAGCGCCGCTACTTCAAAGGCTGAATCACGCCTGCTCATGAAAAGGGAGCATGCATGCTCCCCTTTTTTACGTGCTGATTGCCTGCGCCGACATGATGGCGTCAAGCAAACCCTCCGCCGCGTCCTCCACGTAATCCAGCACCATGTCGAAACCGGCGGCTCCGCCGTAATAGGGATCAGGCACGATCCGCGAGCCTGACCTGCTGGCGAATTTCATGAACAGCCCGAGCTTCTTCCGATATTCATCCGCACATGCTGCTTCCAGCAGCGCTAGATTGCTCTCGTCCATTGCCAGCACATAATCGAACCGCGCGAAATCTGCGGCGTCCACCTTGCGCGCCCGCAGCGAGGAAAGGTCATACCCGCGCCGGGCAGCATGGGCGCATGACCGCGCATCCGGTGGATCTCCGATGTGATAGCCATGCGTGCCCGCGGAATCGATGTGCACTTTGTCCGCTAGTCCGCGCTCTTCCGCCAGTTTGCGAAACACGCCTTCCGCGGTAGGAGAACGGCAGATATTGCCCATGCAGACGAAAAGAACCGATGTTTTTTCTTTCATGTCACCAGTGTGAAATTGATTAATGAGGAGATAAGGAAAATGCTATCCATAGGACCGGCCTCTATAATTGCCCGACACATGGAAAGAAAGAACCATAGCATGACGCGTGAAAAATTCCTTCTTGCTGCCGTAGTGGTCCTGGCTGCCCTGCTGGCCTACTCATTCTCGCTCACGCATGACCGCGCAACATGGATCATGGAGGTGGCGCCCGTCCTCATCGCAGCGCCGATCCTGATCTTCAGCTATCGTCGCTTCCCGCTGACGTCGCTGCTCTATATCCTGATCTTCGCGCACGCGCTGATTCTCATCCTTGGCGGCACCTATACCTATGCACGCGTGCCGCTGGGCTTCTGGCTGCAGGACATGTTCGACCTGAGCCGCAATCCCTACGACAAGATCGGCCATTTCGCGCAGGGCTTTGTGCCCGCGATGATTGCGCGCGAAATCCTGCTGCGCGGCGCGTATGTGACGCGCTCCGGCATGGCAGGATTCTTGTCGATATGCGTGGCAATGGCCATCAGCGCCTGGTACGAACTTATTGAATGGTGGGCTGCGCTGGCGCTTGGACAGGGGGCGGACGAGTTTCTCGGTACGCAGGGCGACCCCTGGGATACCCAGTCGGATATGTTTCTGGCTTTTATCGGCGCGTCGCTTGCGATAGTGCTCTTGTCTCGCCTTCATAACAGGCTGATAGCACGGATGGAAGCCGCAGAATCATCACCGCCAGAAGGTACAAGCTAGCTCGACAGGTTGCCTTTGCCAAGCACGCGCAACAAGGCCTCCTTGCCGTGCACCAGTAGTTGTCGCTCCAGTTGTTCCCTGGCCAAGTGCTCGGTGCCGGCCTTGCCGCTGGTGATGCGCTTGCCTGACGAGCGTTCCGTAATCGCCCAACCGCCGTGCTTGTCGTACAGCCAGGCATGCAGAATGAACTGGATTTCCTCGAAGCCCGGCACCACGACTTCCTCGCCCAGCAATTCATGCGGACGGCCGAACTCATCCTGGATCAGGAATTTCTGCAAAGCGAAGCTCAGTGGCCGTGCTGGCGTTCGTATTCGTCCGCTTCGGCCTTGTCCTTGTGGACGATGCCGTCGGGATGCTCCGGCGGCGTATAGAGCGTGTACAGACGCAGAGGTTCGGACGACGACGTGTTGATCACGTTGTGTTCCGTTCCGGCGGGAATCACTACCGCAGTGCCGTCTTCGAGTGTGTGCTTCTCGCCGTCGAGGATGGCGACGCCCTGCCCCTCTTCCACGCGGATGAACTGGTCATGTTCCTCGTGCCGTTCCATCCCGATCTCCTCCCCCGCCTGTAAGGTCATGACGACCAGTTGGCTACGGGACGTGGTGTAGAGCACTTCGCGAAAGTAATCATTCTCTAGCGTCTTGCTCTCGATATTGATGCTGAAGCCGGACATGTTTCCTCCTCATCTCGAACGATGACCATGTTATTAGAGCATATCGCCTCGATGATTGCGTGAGCGCAGAAAGAGGCGATCGGCAAAGATAAAACCCGGCACTCATCGAATGCCGGGTTTTACATGAGCAACACTATCAGCGCCCCGATGATTTGGGTGACAGAGTTTGCGCCAGGCCCACAAGCTGCACAAATTCGCCGCGGTAACCGTAACGGTCGTCCCCGCGGGATGCGTTTGCCAATGCTTTAACCTGCGCAAAATCGAAGTCGCCGAGATATTTGCCGCCATCCGAAAGGCGCTGTGCGAAAGCAGCGACTGCTGCTGCGAACTGGAAGTCGCTTCCAGCCTTTTCCTTCATATGGCTGCGGGTGATTGGCGTTTCAATCAGCTTGCTGGCATCGCCATGCGCTTCTTTGTAACGCAGACGCAGGAAACCCAGCTCGCCTCCGTTCTCCTTCGGCAAGACTGCATTCCCTCCATAACGTAGCGCATCGAGTTTGCCCGGCTTGCCTGCCAGCGTGATTTCATACAAGGCGGTGACACGATGTCCAGCACCAATTTCGCCGGCATCCACCTTGTCGTTATTAAAATCCTCGCGCTTCAACGCGCGGTTCTCGAATCCGATCTGCCGGTATTCGGACACGAGGGCAGGATTGAATTCGAGCTGGATCTTTACATCGCGTGCCACTGCAGCCAGCGTCGACGTGAACTCGTTCACCAGCACCTTGTTAGCTTCGGCAAGCGTATCGATATAGCTGTAGGCACCGTCACCCGCGTCGGCAAGCTGTTCCATCAGCCGGTCGTTGTAGCCGTCGGTGCCAAAACCCAGTGTCGATAAGGAGATGCCGGTCTTACGCTTTTCCGACACCATGTCTTTCAGGGTCTCGAAACGGGTAATGCCGACATTGAAGTCGCCGTCCGTGGCAAGCAGGATGCGGTTGATGCCGTGCTTCATGAAGCCCTGTTCTGCCATCTGATAGGCGAGCGTAATGCCCGCCGCACCGGCGGTTGAACCGCCAGCCGTGAGCGAATCGATGGCAGCCTTGATCTCTCCCCTCTTCTCGCCGCTGGTAGGCGGCAACGCGACGCGTGTATGGCCCGCGTATGTCACCAGCGAGACACGGTCCTGTGGCCGCAACTGGTCAACGAACAGCTTCATCGCATTGCGCAACAGCGGCAAGCGATTCGCTTCCTGCATGGAGCCGGACACGTCGATCAGGAACACCAAATTGGCCGGAGGTAGCGTTTCCTTCGCGGGGTCGGCGGCCTGGATGCCCACGCGCAGCAGCATCGTGCCGCGATTCCAGGGAGTAGGCGCTACCTCAGCATGAACGGAAAACGGCTTACCGTCACGCGGCAGCGCATACTGGTAAGGAAAATAGTTGACCATCTCTTCCACACGTACCGCGTCGCGCGGCGGCAACTGGCCGTTGTTCAGTAGATGACGAATATTGCTGTAGCTGCCCGTATCCACATCGATGCTGAAGGTGGACACCGGGGCTTCACTTACAAGCTGCACACCATGCCTGTCCAGATGCTGATAGCGGTTGTCGTTCTCCGGTGCCGAAGGCGGCATGGGTGGAGCAAATGCCGGCGCAGCAGCCGTAGGCGAGATCATCATGCCGGGCACGCGCTGCAAGGAAGAGGCGATGCTTACTTCTGGCATGGCACCTGCATCCTCCGCCGCAATGACTTCTACTTCGGCAGGCGGAGCCCTTTTCACACTCAAGGATTGCTGCAGGCTGGGCCTGATGCCAGTAGTAACGACCTGTTGATTTCCTGCCGGATGTAATGCATTGGATGCGATCTGCGCTGCCACCCTGGGCGTCGCAAGCCTGACCTCGGATTCGGTTAGATTGGGTGGAGGAGACAGGGATTTCGTCTCTGCCGGCAGCACCACGTCGACGCGCTTGGCTTCCAGGGTGCGGTCGCTTGAAGAATGGCTACAGGATACGGCGCCGACGACAAGGCCGAACACAGCCGTCAGCATGATGATATGTCTGAACATGATTTTCTCCCATCCCGGACAACCCGGTTCAATACATGAATCGGGGCTGGGGCGGAAACGGGGTTAAATCATCTGAAAATAATTTTAATCGGGAGAGTGGCGCTTTTAAGCCTATCCGAGTAACGAACGGGCTTATTCTGCTTTAAGAGTTCGCAACTTTGCCGCCAGCGGTTCCGGGATGACGTGGTCCGGATAAGTTTTGCGGAATTTTTTCCATTCTTCCGCAGCCTCAAGCGTCAGGCCCGCGTCCATCTTCTTTTCGATCCGTGCGAGCCATGCCTGCCTTTTTGCATCATGATCACTGCCGCTATTCCCTTCATTATCCGCGGCGGCTAATGCCCACCGCGCTAGGGCTTTGGAGGCGAAGGCCGGCGCAGGTGGCACGGAGGTTTCCGCAACGGGATTGGAAGAATCTCTCTCCGCTGCGGAAGAAGGCGGAACCGATATTCCCGGCACGCGCTGCAACGACTCCGCAACCTGCTTGTCGGGCATCTTGCCGATGTCTTCCGCGGTGACCACTTCTACTTCGGATGGCGCCGTCCTTTTCATGTTCAAGGATTGTTGCAGGCTGGGCCTGATGCCGGTGACCGCGACAGTGGCTTCCTCTACTTTGTCCTGAACAGGCGCTGCCTGCTCAATGACAACCGGTGGAGCCGCAAGCGGCACAGGCTTTGCCTGGGGCTCTTCTCGAATTGTCCGCTCCATCTGCGCCGGTGCGGGCGGAGGCGCAGGCACTGAAGGTGTGGCATCGGGCATGGTCTGCAGCATGGAAGCACGTTCCTCCGGTATTGCCTTAACTTCCAAGGGGAGCCGTGCTGCGGCCACGGTGGCGTCTGCCGGCACCGTCGTCTTCCACAATGAATGCCCCAGCACCCCGGCCAGCACGCTGGCCGCAAACGCAAACGGCAGGACGAGATTTGAAAAACGCCGGCGCGGAGGCAGGGCAGTCGGGTACGCTGCCGCTTCGTTGGCTGCTTGCGGCATGGACTCCTTGGCAAGCTTTGCCTCGATATCGGCGAGCACCTTGTCGCGCAGGCCGGCAGATAGCTGCGGCTGCTCAACTCCCTTCATCGCCCGGGCCAGTTCGCCTTCCTTGCGGAGGAAGTCGTCAAACTCCGCATCGTCGGCCTGGCGTATGCCGTCAGTTGTCATACCGGTTCCCCCTGCTCGTCTGCTCGTTCCGCAAAATGCTGCCGCAACTTGCGCATGGCATAGCGAAGCCTGCTCTTGACCGTTTCCACCGGCACATGGGCCAGCCGGGCAATTTCATCGAGGCTCATATCGTTGAACTGCTGCATCACCAGAGCTTCCTTCTGCTCGCTGGGCAGAGCATCAATCGCGGCCCGCAAACCCGATGCCTGCTGCTTCCTGGATAGTATGGTTTCGGGCGAGTCGCTCTCGCTCATTTGATCAGCCAAACGAGAAAAAGCTTCCTCTCCCTCGTCCGCGTGTCCGAGTTCGCTGGCCAGCACCAGTTGGTGCTGGCGCATCAGGTCGATCAACCGGTTCTTAGCAATCTGGTAAAGGTAGGTGCGGAACGCCGCTTGAGGCGTGTACTTGGCGCGAGCGTTATGAAGCGCCGCCCAGCACTCCTGGAAGATTTCGTCGGCCCAATCCTTACGCGGCGATTTCCATGCGATGAAACGGTAGAGTCCATCCGCATGCCGAAGATACAGCTCACGGAAAGCATGTGAATCGCCTTCACAATAGCGCTGCATCAGCATTTCATCGGACAGGTCGGCCGTCATGGCCGCGAGTGTAGCGGAGAGCGTATGCGCCGGCAATAACAGCCCGGATGGGTCAGTGCTTCAGCCTTATAGGAAGCTCCAGCAGCTTATCGACCGTAACGAAGCGATAACCTTTCTGTTTCAGCATCGGTATCATCCGCTCGACCGCTCTCACCGTATTGATTCCGAAGTCGTACATACCATCATGCATCAGCACGATGGCTCCAGGATGCAGATGCTTGTTCACGACATCGACGATCTGCTGCGAACTGTCCTTATTGTCGGACATGCTCCAGTCCTTGGGATCGATGGACCAACCGATGAGATAGATGCCTTTCTGCTTCAGGAGCTCAATCTCCTCGTCATTCATTTCGCCGAACGGCGGCCTGAACAGTGCTGGCTCGAAGCCCACCGCATCCTTGATGATCGCTTGTGTGCGGCCGACCTCCTCGTTCCAGAACGTGTCGACATCCAGTGTCTTGGAGTGAGGATGGGAATAGGTGTGGTTAGCTATCGTGTGACCGTCCGCCAGTGCCTGGCGGGCGATGTCCGGATACTTTTCGACGTTTTTCCCCTGCCAGAAGAAGGTGGCCTTGATGTCATTGCGCTTGAGGATTTTTAACAGCTCCAAAGTATATGCGGACGGGCCGTCATCAAACGTGATGGCTACCTCTTTGCGTTCCGACAGTGATTCCAGAAAGTACTGATTCTGATACTTTGCCACCTGACGTTCTATTTCAGGTTCTGGTGGAAGAGTCCTAATATGCTGGGCCTTGCGCTGAGTGGCATGTGCTGCCGATGCCGCAAAAATGAAAAGAGACGACACAAGCAAAAGGAAAGAGAAGGTAGAAGTTTTCATAAGCTGTAGAGCATTCCGGCGAAAATGTGCGTACAGGCTTAGGTATATCAGCAATCTAATATTGCTGCCTCTTCGTAATCTTAACGCGCTGCATCCAAATATTGGATGCACAATTTTTGTGGCAAATTTTCATCACCTCAATCGATGTTCATTATCTGTTTATCAAGCCTGCTTTACAGGGAAAATCATGAAAGTTGTACGTGGCAAGAACTTCACGGGCGAGCGCCCCTGGGCGGCGATCGATATCGCAAATATGAACGGCACCACCATCCGCTTGCACTGGACGGACCAGCCCTACAAGTGGCATATCAATGAAGGTGAGGAAGTATTCGCGGTGTTGGATGGCCGCGTCGAAATGAGATACAGGGATAACGGGATTGAGCGCTCGGTTACGCTGGAAGCGGGAGACATCTTCCATGCATCAGCGGGCACCGAGCACGTTGCTCATCCCATTGGAGAAGCGAGAATCCTGGTGGTGGAAAAGGCGGGCAGTATTTAAAGGGGCGATTGAAAATCGCCCCCTTTGATTTTTTCTCGCTGCATTGAAGCACGAACGCCGCTAGAAAACCGACAACACGACTTATTTACGCAATGCGCTCGCGGCCGATGCCAATGCCGTGATGCCAGCCCAGTCGCCCTTCTGCATCAGGTCTTTGGGCGTGAGCCAGGAACCGCCTACGCAGGCGACGTTCTTACAGGCCAGGAAATCGGCTGCGTTCGATTGCGAAATGCCGCCGGTCGGGCAGAAAGTCACGTCGGGCAATGGACCGGCAATTGCGTTGAGCATGCCGATGCCGCCGGCAGGAACAGCTGGGAACAACTTCAATTGACGAAAGCCGACTTCACGCGCAGCCATCACTTCCGAAGGAGTCATCACTCCGGGCAGCAATTGCAGGCCGCTGGTCTTGGCAGCGACGATCAGGTTTTCCGTCAGGCCCGGCGACACGCCGAACACCGCGCCCGCATCTCGCGCGGCATTAAACTCCTCCGCCTTGGTGAGAGTGCCGACGCCGACGATGGCGCCGGGCACCTGCTCGGCAATCGCCTTGATGGCTGGCAGGCCGTATTGCGTACGCAGTGTCACTTCCAGCACCTTGATGCCTCCTGCGACGAGCGCCTTCGCCAGCGGCACGGCATGATCGAGGTCGTCGATTGCGATCACCGGAATTACCGGTGAAGCGCGCATGATGTCGAGCAGAGTCATTTCTTCTCCTGAATTAGTTATTTTTGAAACAGATGATCTTCATCCGACGACAGTCCTTCGACCGCAGCCAGCTTGTTCTCGTTTTCCTGCGGCAGATTCAGCGGCGGCAGGTAGTCGAAGATGGTGGCCCCCTGCTCCGCTTCGCTGACTGACGTGCGGAATGCGGCGAACAGTTCACGGCCCATGCCGACCTGGTTCGCTGAAAAATCGCCGACAGCGATCGGGCGCGCATTCCATTCGGCTTCCGTCACCAGTGCCTGCAGCTCGCCGGTTTCGGCATTCACGCGGATCATGTCGCCGTCGCGCACTTTACCCAGCGGTCCGCCCGCCAGTATTTCCGGCGAGACGTGGATGGCCGCCGGTACTTTACCCGATGCGCCGGACATGCGCCCATCCGTCACCAGTGCCACCTTACGTCCGGCGTCCTGCAGATTGGCCAGTGCCGGCGTCAGTGCATGCAGCTCCGGCATTCCGTTTGCACGCGGCCCCTGGAAACGTACTACTGCGACGAAATCCTTGTCGAGCTTGCCGGCTTTGTAGGCCGACATGAAGTCGTCCTGCGAATCGAAAACGAGGGCCGGAGCTTCGACGATGCGATGCTGCTGTTTGACCGCAGACACCTTGATCACCGCGCGGCCGAGGTTGCCCGACATCAGGCGCAGGCCGCCGTCTGCCGAAAAGGGTTCTTTCGCCGGACGCAGCACGTCGAGATTGCCGCTGGTGGCCGGCGCGGGGCGCCACACTGCCTTGTCGCCTTCGAGGAAAGGTTCGGTGCAATGCTTGCGCAAGCCCTTGCCGAGCACCGTGGTCACGTCTTCATGCAGCAGACCCGCATCAAGCAGTTCGCGAATCACGAAGCCCACGCCTCCGGCGGCATGGAAATAGTTCACATCGGCTTCGCCGTTCGGATAGATGCGCGTGAGCAGAGGAATCACGGAAGACAACGCGTCGAAGTCGTTCCAGTCGATGACGATGCCGGCTGCTTTCGCAATCGCATTGATATGCAGCGTATGGTTGGTCGAACCACCTGTGGTCAGCAAGGCGATGATCGCGTTGACGATGGACTTCTCATCGACCACATGTCCTACCGGGATGTATTCCTTGCCCAGGGCGCTGATCTCGACTGCTCGCTGTGCCGCAGCCCTCGTCAGTGCATCGCGCAAGGGCGTGTTCGGAGTAATGAAAGCCGAACCGGGCAGATGCAGGCCCATCACTTCCATCAGCATCTGGTTGCTGTTGGCCGTGCCGTAGAAGGTGCAAGTCCCGGCGCCGTGATACGACTTCGCCTCGGATTCCAGCAATTCATCACGCCCCACTTTGCCTTGCGCATACAGTTGGCGAATCTTTGCCTTTTCGGAATTGGAGATGCCGGTGGTCATCGGGCCGCCCGGAACGAACACCGCAGGCAGATGCCCGAAATGCAGCGCGCCGATCAACAAGCCTGGCACGATCTTGTCGCAAATGCCGAGGTAGACAGCGGCATCGAACATGTTATGG
>JAQSWC010000369.1 GCA_029266815.1 Paucimonas sp. | reverse complement strand
CGCACCGCGCCCTTGATCTTCTCCTTTTCCAGTGCCACCAGGTCAACCGATTCGTCCGTGATCGCCTCGATCAGCTCCTTGTGGTGAGCAGAATCCTCGGCACGGCTATGGAGAAACTTGTGCGCCAGCTTTTCAAAGCCTTCAAAACACAAAAATGCACCGCCGATCATCAGGAGCGGCGTTACCGCCCAGGGCGTGAGCGCGCTGATGATGAGCGCCGCCGGCACCAGGATTGCCTTGTTCAGCAACGAACCCTTGGCAACCGCCCACACCACAGGCAGCTCGCGGTCCGGGTTCACGCCCGATACCTGCTGCGCGTTCAAGGCCAGGTCGTCGCCGAGTACGCCGGCGGTTTTCTTGGCGGCCACCTTGCTCATGACGGCCACGTCATCGAGAATGGTCGCGATATCGTCCAACAATGCCAGCAAACTACTTGCCATCAGCCCTGCTCCGGTAAAGATTAAAACCCCGCATCTTAACCGACCCCGCGGCCGTCAAAATGGGAAAATGCAAGTCCGGTTGCCGCAACTCACCAAAAAATGCGTCTCTTAATCTCCTCGCTGCCTTGCTCGATACGAACTGAATGACTATGGATGACTTTGAGAATGACATCGACCCGTTCCAGGAACGCCCCTGGATCAAATGGGAAGGCACCTACGACATCGAGGCCTGGATAGACGGCTATAACCGCGGCATGCAGAAGCTGATCACGGACCCGAGAGCCTCCGGCTACGGCATCTGTTTCATCCTCGAACAAGGCGGCGAGATCTACCTGCACACCACGCAGGAAGGCATGATGCTGCTCGATGTGCCGCCGGATGCGGAATGGATCACACCCCTGCTTATGGCCGTGACCGGCGAGGAGGCGCCTACCTCCCAGATCTGGACGCTACCGGTTGATAAACTGACGCAACTGATATTCGGCCTGAACGGCCTTACCCGGGCGACGCGCATGGTTCTCAACCATGACTTCAAGCTGAAAAAGCGTTTCTACTGAAGCCGCGTTTTCAGGTTTCTTTACGGGCGCATCCAGCCATCTCCCCTTGTTCCCTTCAGCAACGAAGGGTTAGTCCGCCCTGCGAAGCCCATTCCGCTCGCTTTCCGCCTCCCACGACCGCGCAACAAATTCATACAGAACTTCTGAGCGGCCGTTGTTAAGCTTCGCCCGAATCGCATTGTCCAAACCATCGAATGGAACGCAATGCATACCGCTTCTTCTCATCCCAATCATCCGAAAGGTCAGCACATGTATGCAGCAATGAGAAATAACGGACACCTCAACGCTCACATCCGGCGCTCTTCCGTTCTCATCCCAGGCATCGCGCTCGTCGCGGCGCTGTCCGGCTGCGGCGGATCGGTGTCCGTCGGCAATTTGCCGGTGCAGAAAAACATCACGCTCAACACCGATTTCAACCAGGGCGTCACGGGATGGTCCGGAGGATCGTCGGACTACGAAGCGGACACACAGCCGACCGACCTGGCCTGGGAATCCAAGCCCCTGCAAAGCCCGCTGTCCGGCAATGCGCTCTACCTGGCGGGGCATAACCGGAGCGACGACCTCTTCGTCTATGCCAAAAAGCAGTTCTCAAACCTCTCGCCGAACACCACCTACAAGATCAGCTTCGAAGTGAAGATCGGGAGCAACGTGCCGGACGACTGCGTTGGCGTAGGCGGCTCGCCGGGCAACAGCGTCTGGATCTACGCTGCCGCCTCGCCCACGGAGCCGAAAACCGTCATAGGGAGCGACGGCTATTACGGCATGAGCATCAACAAGGGAAATCAGGCCACGGCAGGCACGGAAGCGCAGAATCTCGGCGATATTTCAACCACCGCGCAGGACTGCGGGGATTACACCTACCAAACCAAAATATTGAAAAGCGCAACGCCTCTCACTGCCAAATCGGATGCCGCAGGACGCATTTGGCTGCTGGTGGGCATGGACTCGGGCTTCGAGGCATTCAGCAAGGTGTATGTGATGAATTTCAATGCGACGCTGGCGCAGTAGATTCCTCCGGGTCGACGTACAAGCAGGCACCCTTCAGCAGCAAAATTTTAGGAAATCCTTCTATAAAAAATACTTTGTTACGAGTGAAACAACTCCGTATCGCCCGAGAAAATCTTTCCGTGAGCTAATAGGTGCCTCGATCACCGTTTTAGCAGGAGAAGATTCATGGCTCGCGCATTCACTGTTGTAGAACTTGGCAAATCCACCCCCGCAGACATCCGCGTACCCGCCACGGAGCCCGTTGAAGTCATCGATATGTCGACCCGCGCTGTTTCGCACGTCAAGGCGGCATCGGTATCGATGTACCGGCACATGCTTCGCCGTGATGGAAAGAGCTACAGCATCCTGAATATCCAGGAGTGTGCATAAGAAGCACCACCAGTACGAACAAAAGGCCTGCACAACATATTCAATGCAATGCAGGCCTTTTAATTTGCTTCGCCTCCAATACTACGTTCGCCTCGCTTCCCTCAAGGGCTTCGGCAATCACGACCTCGCCAGCGGAACGCTGATCCCCCGCCTTTTTTTCTAAGAAAAATTCGCGAACAACCTATTGCCCAGCAAGCAGCAGGCTTCCACTCGCGCATCGCTGCCCACATGCCCTATTTCATGTAGTGATGCGGAAAATGATTCCTCACCACAGGATGGAAGCCGGAAAGTCTGCTTGATCCATATCGATCAACCATCAGTCCCCTTC
>JAQSWC010000036.1 GCA_029266815.1 Paucimonas sp. | reverse complement strand
GTTTGCTGACACTTCCGTTGCGCAACTCGATCGGTCATGAGCGTTTCGAGCAAGCCAAACTGCAGACAGCCATCGATGCGGTGCGCGTGGCAAGCGACACGCGCCGCGCCTATTTCAATGCCGTTGCCGCCAATGAAAGCCTGCGTTATCTGACCAAGGTGAAAACCTCCGCCGAAGCCGGTGCCGAGCTGGCGCAGCAGATGGCACAGGTCGGCAACTTCAGCAAACTTCAAGCTGCGCGCCAGCAGGTGTTCTATGCAGATACGCTGGCTCAACTTGCGCGCTCGCAGCGGGAAGCAGTGGCGGCGCGTGAACATCTGGCACGGCTGCTGGGCGTATCAGGAAAGGACGCGGAATTCATTCTGCCCGAACGTTTGCCGGATCTGCCTGCCTCGCCCGCAGAGCCGAACGATCTGGAAGCCGAAGCGCTGGAGCAGCGACTGGATGTGCAGTTGGCGCGGCGCGAACTCGATGCGCAAGCCCGCGCGCTGGGTCTCACGCAAGCCACCAGCTTCATCAATGTGCTCGAAGGCGGATATTCAAACCGCAGCGAGGCCGGAGAAGCGCGCGCGAACGGCTACGAGGTCAGCCTGGAGATTCCGATATTCGACTGGTCGTCGCGTCCGCGCAAAGCCCAGTCGCTGTACGACGCCGCTTCGCATCGCATGCGCGAGACGGCCGTCCGGGCGCGCTCGGAAGTACGCGAGTCTTACCAGGCCTACCGCACCGCCTATGACCTTGCCCGCCATTATCGCGACGAGATTGTCCCGCTGCGCAAGAAAATTTCGGACGAAGTGGCGCTGCGCTACAACGGCATGCATGCCAGCGTATTCGAGCTGCTGGCGGACGCCCGCGAGCAGGCCGCCAGCGTGAACGCCGCGATCGAGGCCCAGCGCAATTTCTGGCTTGCCGAGACCGACCTGCATCAGGCGGTCCACGGCAGCGGCGGCAGCACTTCCACGATGAAATCCGCGCCCGCGCCTGCCGGGGCCGCGGAAGAACATTGAAGAAAGGATTCAATATGGTTTCGCGCAGAGGATTCTTGACCGGTGCAGCCACCCTGGTCGGCACCGGAGTCGTTTCCAGAGTCGGTGCTGCAAGCTTGCCTGAAGCGCCGCTGGCCTCGTCGGCCGCGACGCAGGTGCCGGCATCGCCGCCCAATGGGCGCCCTTTTCATCCCGTGGTCACGCTGAACGGCTGGAGCCTTCCATGGCGGGTAAACAATGGCGTGAAAGAATTCCACCTGGTGGCCGAACCCGTCGTGAGGGAGATCGCGCCCGGCATGAAGGCCAACCTGTGGGGCTACAACGGCCAGTCGCCCGGCCCGACGATCGAAGTGGTGGAAGGCGACCGCGTACGGATATTCGTCACCAACAGACTGCCGGAAAACACGTCGATTCACTGGCACGGCCAGCGCCTGCCTAACGGCATGGACGGCGTAACAGGCTTGAACCAGCCGCCTGTTCCGCCCGGCAAAACCTTCGTGTATGAATTCGTCGCAGCGCGCCCCGGCACTTTCATGTATCACCCGCATGCAGACGAGATGGTGCAGATGGCGATGGGCATGATGGGCTTCTGGGTCACGCATCCGAAGGATCCGTCGCAGCACCGCGTGGATCGCGATTTCGTCTTTCTGCTCGGCGCGTTCGATATTGATCCCGGTAGCTACACGCCGAAGGTCAACACGATGACGGACTTCAACCTGTGGACTTTCAACAGCCGCGTCTTTCCGGCGATTGACCCCATGGTCTGTCGGCAGGGGGACCGTGTGCGCATCCGTGTCGGCAATCTCACAATGACTAATCACCCGTTGCACATCCACGGGCATGAAATGGAAGTGACCGGGACCGACGGCGGCTGGGTGCCGAAATCGGCGCGCTGGCCCGAAGTGGCGGTGGATATCGCAGTAGGACAAATGCGGGCCGTTGAGTTCGATGCGCATACGCCGGGCGACTGGGCCTTTCATTGCCACAAGTCGCATCATGCGATGAATGCGATGGGCCACGACATTCCCACCATGATCGGCGTCGACCAGCGCAAGGTGACAGAGAAGATCAACAAGCTGGTGCCCGACTATATGGCGATGGGTTCCACCGGCGGCGCGATGGAGGGCATGCAAATGGCGCTTCCGGAAAACACCTTGCCCATGGCCAGCGGTGAGGGTCCGTTCGGGTCTATAGGCATGGGCGGCATGGTCACCACCATCAAGATCCGCAAGGGACAAGGACGAAACGACTATCGCGATCCGGGCTGGTACAAGCACCCACCCGGCACCGTGGCGCGCGAATGGACCGGCACCACTCCTCCGACGCACCACGCGCCGGGAACGGCCAACACGCAGGAGAAGGCAGATTTGCGTGTCCGCAAGCCGCAGGGGCATGATCATCATTAGCCCGCCATGTCAGATTACGGTAGATTCGGCGCGTGAGCGCAAGTGAGGAAATGAAATGACAATGCATGAATTTCGTGTGGAAGGCATGAGTTGCGGACATTGCGCAGGACGCGTCACCCAATCCGTGAAAGCCATTGACCGCCAGGCCAGGGTTGATGTCGACCTTGGAAATGGAAAGGTGCGCGTGGAATCATCGGCGGATGCAGAGATATTGGCATCCGCCATGACTGAAGCCGGCTATCCCGCGGGTATCTGCAGGTAGAGTATCGCCGCAGCAACCAAATAAATATTTATTCTCCCAGCCAGTACACCGATGCCAAAAATTACTGTTCTACCCCATCCGGAATTCGCGCCCGGCGGCGCCGTCTTCGACGCGGAACAAGGCACAACTTTGTGCGATGCTTTGCTCGATCACGGTGTGGACATAGAGCACGCCTGCGGCAAGGTCGGCGCCTGCACTACCTGCCACGTGGTAGTCACGCAGGGGTTCCAGTCATTGAATGAACTGGATGAAAACGAGGAAGACATGCTTGACCGCGCATGGGGAGTACAGCCGAATTCAAGGCTTTCCTGCCAGGCAATCGTTGCCGATGAAGAGGTAGTCGTGGAGTTGCCTCGCTATACCATCAACCATGCGCGGGAAAACGGTTGATGACGCTTTGATGCACCAAAACTCCGGCCCGGAAGTTCCCGAAATTAGCCTGTAGAAATATCCGGAATTTCGCCCAGCGTACAATGTCTCTGTTTTAACAACATGAATCGGCGGGAAACCGCGTCATTCTCCACGCGTGGATATATTAATTATCCTTGGGCTTATCTTGCTCAATGGCATTTTCGCCATGTCCGAACTGGCGATCGTTTCGTCCAAGCGAATCCGCCTGCAACACTTATCCGACGAAGGAAACCGCAGGGCTAAGGCCGCGCTGGAGCTGGCAGAGCAACCCAGCCGCTTTCTTTCCACCGTTCAGGTCGGCATTACACTCATCGGCATTTTCAACGGCGCCTATGGCGAGGCGTCGCTGGTGTCTCAATTAACGCCGCAGATTGCGACCGTTCCCTTTCTTGCAGAGGCAGCCAATGAAATCGCACTGACTATCGTGGTCATCGGCATCACCTTTGCCTCGATCGTCTTGGGCGAATTGGTGCCAAAGCGCATCGCCATGCAACATCCCGAAACCGTCGCCATGCTGACGGCGGCACCGATGCAGTGGCTGTCACGCTTGGTTTCCCCCTTCGTCAAGGTGTTGTCGGTGGCCACTGAAGCCATTATGCGCGTGCTGGGCCTTCATCAGCACACCGACACCTTTGTGACCGAGGAAGAGATCACCGGCATGCTGAAGGAAGGCACGGACGCGGGACTGTTCGAACGTACGGAGCATGAAATCGTAACCCGCGCGCTGCGCCTGGACGACCTTCGTCTCGGTGCATTGATGACGCCGCGTACCGACCTGGAATACATTGATCTCGATGATCCACTGGAAAACACGCTGGCCAGGATCGCGGAAAGTCCCTTCAGCCGCTTCCCGGTCTGCCGCGGGGACCATTCCAACATTGTCGGCATTGTGCATACCGGCGACCTGTTCGAACAGACCATCCGCAGCAATTCACTGTCGAGCATCGACGTTGAAAAGGCAATGAAGCCGCCGCTTTACGTGCCTGAATCCATCAGCGCGATGGACCTGCTCGAATCCTTGAAGAAGAACCGCGCCGAGCTGGCGCTGATCGTCGACGAATACGGCGAAATAGAGGGCATGATCACCTTGAGCGACGTGATCGGCGCCCTGGTAGGCGGCGACGTTGCCGTGGTGGACGACGAGGAACATGAGGCGGATGCCGTACAGCGCGAGGACGGCTCGTGGCTCGTCGACGGCGGCGTGTCGCTGGACCGCTTCAGAGAATTGTTCGACACCGATGCCCAGTTTCCCGAAGAATCGACCGGTGTGTATCACACCCTCGCCGGTTTCGTTCTTACCCAGCTCGGCCATATTCCCGAAGCAGCGGAACATTTCGAATGGGCCGGATACCGGTTCGAAGTCATTGATATGGATCGCCGCAGGATCGACCGCATACTCATCACGCGAATGGAAACGCCTGACGTTTCCCCACCCAAGCTGGACCTATAGACTGCCGCTGAAGGCTAGCGGCAATGTTTTTTCGCATCTAGGGCATCGCAACCGCCTTCGTCTGCCAGGTCGGCAAGAATGGGGCAATCGGGACGGTTGTCCCCGGCGCAGTGCCTGGCAAGATGGTTCAGCGTGTCACGCATTTCAGTCAGTTCCTCAATGCGCCTGTCCAGTTCGGCGACATGGCCCTTCACGATCGCTTTCACATCCTTGCTGACGCGCTGCCTGTTTTGCCAGAGCGAGAGCAGATCGCGGATCTGCTCCAGAGAGAACCCCAGGTTTCTCGCGCGCCTGATGAAACGCAACGTATGCAAGTCCCTATCACCATAGATGCGATATCCGGCGTCGGTGCGGCCGCTGGGCGGAATCAGCTCGATGCTTTCGTAATAGCGGATCATCTTGGCCGAAACGCCGGTCTCCGCTGCTGCCTGTCCGATGTTCATCTCAGATTTGCACCATGTCGAAGTCCCATTTGCAGGCGCGGCACTGCGGGCACATCCAGTCGTCCGGCACGTCTTCCCAGCGTGTTCCCGGTGCAATGCCCTCCTCGGGTATACCTGCCGCCTCGTCGTAGATGAAGCCGCACAGCTTGCATTCGTATCGTTTCATGTCATCCTCCAGGAATAGTAGTGCTTCACGTCTGTCTGCGTGCATGCCGTGCCTTCCAGCGACGCAGCAGCAAGGCATTGCTGATCACTGACACCGAGCTGAACGCCATCGCGCCGCCGGCGATCACGGGGCTCAGCAGGCCGAAAGCGGCCAGCGGAATGCCCACCAGATTGTAGATAAAAGCCCAGAAAAGGTTCTGCCGGATCTTGCCGTAAGTGCGGCGCGACAGATCCAGCGCATCAGCCACGCTTTCGGGGTTGCCCGTCATCAGCGTGATGCCGGAGGCATGCATTGCCACGTCGGTGCCGGTGCCCATGGCAATGCCGACGTCGGCGGAAGCCAGCGCAGGCGCATCGTTGATACCGTCGCCCACCATTGCCACCACTCGCCCGTCGCGCTTCAGTTCAGCGATTTGTTTCGCCTTGTCTTCCGGCAGCACTTCGGCCACCACCTTCGCTATGCCGAGCTCGCGCCCCACTGCGGCCGCGCTGCCGCGGTTGTCGCCTGTGAGCAGCACGGTTTGAATACCGAGACGGTGCAGGTGCTCGATGGCCGAATAGGCGCTGGGTTTGATCGTGTCGCCAAAAGCCAGCATGCCGAGCAGGCGCGGTTCCGGTCCGGTTTCGGCCACCCAGGAAATCGTCCTGCCTGCGCTTTCCAGCTCGGCAGCGCGGTTTGCCAGCGGGGCCAGGTCAATCCCCGACTCCTGCATCAGCCTCGCATTGCCGAGCACGAGCGCATGCCCTTCCACGCACCCCGCCACGCCGCGGCCCGGCAATGCCTTCATGCCGGTAGCCTCCAGCGGCGAGACCGACTGAGCCTTGGCCGCTTCCAGCACCGCGTGCGCCAACGGATGCGTGCTGGATTGCTGAAGCGATGCGGCCGCGCGCATCAGCTCAGCCTGCTTGACGGACACTGGCGACACTTCAACCAGCGCCGGCTTGCCTTCGGTCAGCGTGCCGGTCTTGTCGAACACCACTGCCGCGACACGATGCGCAATTTCCAGCGCTTCCGCGTCCTTGATCAGGATGCCGTACCTAGCACCCATGCCGGTGCCGGCCAGGATCGCGGTCGGCGTGGCCAGACCGAGTGCACAGGGGCAGGCGATCACCATGACCGCGACCGCGTTGATGATCGCGACCTCCACGTCGCCCGTCGCGAGCCACCAGCCGGCAAAGGTCATCAGTGCCAGCAACAGCACCACCGGCACGAATACCGCGCTTACCCGGTCAACCAGCTTCTGGACCGGCGCCTTCGCGGATTGCGCATGGTCGACCATGCGGATGATGCGCGCCAAGGTGGACTCTGCGCCGACGGCCGCAGTGCGCACCAGCAGCACACCCTCCACATTCACCGCACCGCCGGTGACTTTATCTCCCGCTCGCTTGGCCACCGGCAGGCTCTCGCCTGTAATCAGCGACTCATCGACGTGGCTCTCTCCTTCCACTATCTCGCCGTCCACTGCAATGCGCTCACCGGGACGGGTCACCACCAGGTCGTTCACGCGCACCTGATCGATGGGCAGGTCGATGTCGGCACCGTCCCTGCGTACCCGCGCGAACTCGGGACGCAAGGCCTGCAGCGCGCGGATCGCGGAAGCGGTTTGTTTCTTTGCGCGCGACTCCAGCCATTTGCCCAGCAATACGAGCGTGATGACGACGGCGGACGCCTCGAAATACAGGTGAAGCATCCCGTGCGAACCGTGGACTATCAACTGATATACGCTCAAGCCATAGGCGGCGGAGGTCCCCAGTGCCACCAGCAGGTCCATATTGCCCGTGCCTGCCTTAACCGCCCGCCATCCCGCGCGGTAGAAGCGCGCACCCAGCCAGAACTGCACCGGCGTGGCGAGCAGCCATTGCAGCCAGCCCGGCAGCATCCAGTGCGCGCCAAACCATTCCGCCGCCATCGGCACCGTCAGGGGCAGCGACAAGGCGGCTGCCAGCATGACATGCCGGCCCTCCCGGCTGTCTGACCGGGGCGGCTGCGGCGCGTCGGTTCGTATAGGTAAGGCCTCATAACCGGCTGCTTCGACGGCAGCAACCAATACCGGAAACGGGATTTCCGCAACCGATCGCACACGTGCGCTCTCGGTTGCTAGGTTGACCTGTGTCTCAATCACGCCGGGCACCCGTGTCAGCGCTTTCTCCACCCGTGCCACGCACGATGCGCAGGTCATGCCGCGAACGGCTATGCTCGCCTCATGCTCTCGCACCGTATAACCGGCCTTTTCAACCGCCTGCACGAGCTTGGCGGGATCAATGGTGCGTTCCGTGCCGACATGCGCCGTCTCGGTTGCCAGGTTGACGCCAACATCGTGTACCCCCTCCACCGCCTCCAGTGCCTTCTCGACACGTGATACGCAGGATGCGCAGCTCATGCCCGAGATGTGGAGCGACAAGGGTGGTGTTGCAGATGGCGCCAGGTTTTGAGTAATAGCGCTTGCCATGAACTTCTCCGACGTTAAGTTAAGGATAGTATCAGCCTTCCCATGATTGGAAGGTCAAGCCCTTTTCAAAAGTTTCGGCATTGCAGTTTTTTAAGCCGGATCCGTCGGCGAACCGGCAACGGATTCAAGAAGGCATACGAACGCGCCTATTGCTTATGTCAATCTCGCCCTCATTTCCGGAATATGCCAATGCTTCTCCAGCGGCAAATCGACAAGTCTCGAAAACAGGAAACTTCATGCTTGAAATCCGGAAAAGCACGGAACGCGGCCTGGCCGACCATGGCTGGCTGAAGTCTTACCACTCGTTTTCCTTTGCCGACTACTACGATTCCCGGCACATGGGATTCGGCCCGCTGCGCGTCATCAACGAAGACCGCGTGTATCCAGCGGCCGGCTTCGGCACGCATGGGCACCGCGACATGGAAATCATTTCCTACGTGCTGTCGGGATCGCTGGCGCACAAGGACAGCATGGGCAACGGATCGTCGCTGCAATATGGCGACGTGCAGCGCATGAGCGCCGGACAAGGCGTGATGCATAGCGAGTTCAACCACTCGCCTACCGAGCCCGTGCATTTCCTTCAGATATGGATAGAGCCGAACGTGAAAGGCATCGAGCCGGGTTACGAGGAAAAACATTTCGATGCCGCCTCCAAGCAGGGAAAGCTGTGCCTGATCGCCTCTTCCGACGGACGCGAGGGATCTGTGCTGATTCACCAGGATGCATCGGTGTACGCATCGATCCTGAATGGAGCGGACAAGGTGGAACATGTGCTCGCACCGCGGCGCCTTGCCTATATCCATGTCATCTGTGGTCGTGTCACGGTCAATGGCATCGACCTGCAGGAAGGGGATGCGTTGAAGGCCGACGAGGAACTAGGGATCACGCTCGAGAAAGCGGAAGCTGCTGAAGTGCTGCTGTTCGATCTTCCTTATTGACGGCAAAAAAGGCATACTCCGAGGCGACAACCGTTCTCGGAGGCGTCATGACCACCCTTATCGGAATCTCTGGAAGCCTGCGTACCGCGTCCCTCAATTCCGCGCTGCTGCGCGCCGCGTCGCAATTGATGCCTGTCGGCGCCACGCTGGAAATCGCCGCCATCAAGGGCATCCCGCTTTATGACGGCGACGTGGAGGCGCGCGACGGCATTCCGCAAGCGGTTGCCGCTCTCAAGGACCGCATCGCCGCAGCAGATGGCTTGCTGCTGGTCACGCCCGAGTACAACAACGGCATTCCCGGTGTACTCAAGAATGCGATCGATTGGCTGTCCCGGCCGGGGTCCGATATCCCTCGTGTTTTCGGCAACCGCCCTACCGCCGTGATCGGCGCGTCCCCCGGCGGCTTCGGCACCATCATGGCGCAGAATGCCTGGCTGCCCGTGCTGAAGACCCTGGGTACGCAAACCTGGTCCGGTTCGAAATTGATGGTATCCCGCGCGAACACGCTGTTCAACGAGGCCGGCGAATTGACGGACGAAAAGTCGAGGGAACAGTTGAAACAGTTCATGGAAGGCTTCGTGGCGTACTGCCGCCGGGATTGAATGCCCTGAGTGGCTGTCAGTCCACTGCTTGATTCACTTCAAAGGGCGCGGCGGCCCCAACACAGAACTCGACACTTACTGTGCTTTCGAACATTGACATCATTCAATGCTCGAAAGGACAAACATGGGAATTCTGAATTCAATCTTTGGTAAGATTTTTGGCTCGAAATCCGAGCAGGCAAAGCCGACAGCTCAAGCGGCTCCTCAAGCAGCACCGACTGCAAAAGCGCCATCGCAGGCCGCACCGCAATCCGCTCCGCAGGCGGTTCCTTCAGCCGCTCCTGCCGCGGCATCGCAACCGATCCAGATCGACGTCAGTGCGGTACTGGACGATATGGCGAAAAATAATCCTCAGAAACTCAACTGGCGCACGTCGA
>JAQSWC010000035.1 GCA_029266815.1 Paucimonas sp. | reverse complement strand
GGAAATAGCGTTGAATCCAGATAACATTGGATGAAAAGCGCTGCAGGGGGAGAACAAAAATTCCTTTCTTCAATAAAGAGAAAGTTTGACGCCAACATTTCCGCAAAGAGCGTCTGGAGCTCGCGGATGAAGCGGTACGCAAATGCAGGAAATGCTGGTTTTTCGAGTTCAAAAAAAATAGAGCGTGCTCAAAGGCATCGTGCGAGACAGCCTATGCCTCCCCACCTTTAATCAAATCAACCCGCCCGTCCGCAACCCACATGACAATACAGGCCTGCCCATGTGGACTTCGATGCACGCGCTTCTGAAACGAATCAGCCAGCTTGAACGAAAAGTGGTGCTTGCCATGGTGATCGTGGCAGTAGCCCTCTTAGCGTTCAAGGAAATTGCCGACGAGGTATTCGAAGGCGAAGTGCAGGCGTTCGACGAACGCTTGCTTCTGGCGTTTCGCAACGCCCAGAACATTACCGATCCGATAGGACCGCGCTGGCTGGAAGAAATGATGCGCGACTTCACTGCGCTCGGCAGCTTCGGCGTGCTGATCACGCTGACGCTCAGTGTGGCCGGGTTCTTCGCGCTGCGGCGAAAGCCTCATTTTGCTCTGATGGTGATCGGCTCCATCGCCGGCGGCATTCTTGTCAGCCAGTTGATGAAATGGGGATTTGCCCGCCCCCGGCCGGATCTGGTGCCGCATGGAGCCTTCGTGTACTCAAACAGTTTTCCCAGCGGCCACGCAATGCTGTCGGCGACCGTCTATCTCACGCTCGGCGCGCTGCTGACGCGTACTCATTCGGATAGGGTGATGAAAATCTACTTCATCTCCATTGCCGCCCTGTTGACCATCATCGTCGGCGTGAGCCGAATTTATCTCGGGGTTCACTGGCCGACCGATGTCATGGCAGGATGGGCAGCGGGCATAAGCTGGGCGGTTCTGTGCTGGCTGATCATGGTCTGGCTTCAACGCGAAGGCAATGTTGAGGCGGAATCCAGGTAGACCGGTTTAAAAGGACAACGCGGTTAGCCGCGAAACCTCCCTTGTCACGTGATGCTGCCGCCCTTACCAAAAACAGAGCATTCAGGCGAAATAAAAAGGGGCGGCATCAAGACCATCAATGCCGCCCCTGCTTGCTTCGGGCTTCCTCACTGGCCAAGCCCGACTTCTATTTTTTACGGCGTAAACGTCGAGGCACTATCTTGCGAGGTCTTGGTCTTCCACTGCGGATAGGTGAGCAGTTGGCGACTGTAGTTGGCGAATGCCGGCGATGAGCTCGTGTAGCTGTTGCGGTCGTACGTTGCAAACTGGCCGACGGAGGTACTGCCGAGGTCGCTGCTGAGGCGATAGGTCTCTTCGCCGTTGCGTGAAGTAAAGGAATTGCCGGTCACGATGTTGTTGCGCACGCTGGCGGCTGAACCGCTTTCCACCATCTGGACATGCGCGGTCTTGCTGGCCGCAAATGAGTTGCCTGTCACGCTGTTGTTGAAGCCGTTGTGGATCAGGAGTCCATTGGCGCTGCTTCGTACGGTGTTGCCTGCGATGGTCATCGCGTTGGCGCCGCCATCCAGATAGATGCCCCAAGACAGGCGCTGCGTCGGGCTGACATTGCTGATCGTATTGCCTTCGATGCGCGTATTCAACGGCAGCTTGTCGGGTGCAGAGACATAGATGCCGCCACAATCGGTCAATACCGAGCAGGCATTGGTAATCGTATTGTTCAATACTGCGGCGTTTCGGAATGCGCGAATGCCGATATATCCCGCGTTCGTCACGACATTGTTGGCGACGGTGGAGCCTGCTGCCATCGTCAGGCTGATGCCGGCATGGCCGGCGACCGGCATGCCGATGTTGGCAGAGGATTCAATGCGCGAGTTGGAAATCGATTCACCGCCACCGCCCCATTTCACGATGATGCCGTCAAAACGTGAAGTGCGGATGACGGCTCCGTTGACCAACAGCCGCTGACCGCCGGTATTGTAAATACCGTTGCCGGAGGAGTTGGTGATATCGGTGCGCGTCACGCGCAAATCCTTGGCGCCCTGCGCATGGATGCCATTCTCGGCACCGTGGATGGCGACATTGTCGATCGTGACGTTGAGTGAATTAGTGGCGTCGATGCCATGCTGCCTCGGAGATGCCCACACCCGTCCTTCCGGCGACAGGCCATCAGGTGCCCATACATACAGTCGCCCATTCCGCGCTACCCATTCGCCGGGCTGATCCAGCATCCACAACTTGCCTTCCACATAAAAATTGGGCGTGCCGCTAAGCCCGCGCCCATCGAAATTCACGTTATTGATCGGCCCCAGGGTCATGACATTGCCGCTGTAGCCGGTGATCTTGCGTGCTTCGATGGTCCAGTTGAACGGGCGAAAAACCAGCGTGGCACCAACCAGGTCTGCATTCGGCATTGCATAAGTCAGGGTAGTCGATGTCGACGCGACAGCCTTTACCCAGGTTTGTGGCTGGTTCGGCCAATGGGCCAATGATTGCGGCTGGCCGCTGAGCGATAGCTGAACCGGCTCGAAGCCGATTGGTGCGGAATAGATATTGCCTGAATGGCGTGTCCAACCGCTGACTGCTTTCCCCGGGCTCAGACTCGCCTTGCCGCAGGTGCCTTCGGTTCTGACCGTCACATTCGACTTGCCGCGCAGATCAAGCGTGCCTGCATATAACCTTCCGCATTGCAGTGAAACTGTCGCGCCGTTGACGATATTCGCCGGCATCGGCAAGGGTGAGGAAGAAACGGTGGTGGAAAGAAGCAATGTTGGTGAGCTTGTCTGGCTTGATTCGGCGTGGAGCACCGGCGTTGCAGCATTATCGCTGCCGCTGCCACCGCAAGCAGTGAGGCCGATACTGCCGGTAATCAGCATGGCACTCAAGGAAAATGAAAGTCTGGATACACGTGAATCATTTGTCATTGTTATCCGGCAAGTCGCCGCCCTCAGGAAAAACGATCTGAGTTGCGAGTCGGAAAAACGTTCAATATTGTCTAGTAATTTCCATACACTTGCTTTTTGGCTACCGCATATTTTTGTGAAGTAACTAAGAAACGGGATCACCAAAGTAAGAAACGGGGTAAGAGGCAAATTTTTGACAACTATCCCGCGTAGGGAAAACCAAGGTCACGGATGAGCCACGCCTTGAATCCTGTACATGCGGTTTTTGCTTTGGCTCGTATGGTTGGTGTGCGCCATGAGGGACATATCAGAGCCGCCAGAATGCCAGCGGCGTCCACTGGCGGAAAGGAAGCCTAATTCATTCTGTTCATTGATTTAAAATGTGCCGCCGCCGATATGGCGTGTGGCTGGATTGGATGAAAATGTTGCGCTTGGCGATACAAGGCTAGTCCTGAGCCAGGATTGGGCCGCTAACTGGAACCCTACAATGTTTTTCTTAAAAAGAAATGATAAAGAGGCTCTGCCCGGAGGCGCTTTCATAAGCGATTCGAAAAACAGGCATGTAGCTATGCTTTGCTCATGGGGATTTCTTGTCGCCTTCCTTTATTCACAAACCGTGCCGTTATTCAGTTTGTACCTATCCCGCACATACGGAGCCTCTGGACGGCAAATCGGGCTGTTCTACCTCGCCTTGTCCATTTCGACCATCGCCGTTACCTACCTAACAGGCAAGCTCTCCGATAAGTGGGGAAATCGCAAGGCCTATATCTTGGTTGGTATTTTTGCGGGCGCGCTCGCGATGAGCCTGTATTCCTTGAAGACCAGCTTTAACGCCGTTCTATTAATCAGCGTAGGTGTCTTTAGTATTCTTTATATCTCGACCCCTCAGATTGTCGCTGTTGCCAGGGAATATTTCGATAGAGAATGGGCCCCGGCTAACGTGCCCTTCCTGAACTCAGTACTCCGCGCTTGTTTCGCCTTCGGCTGGATAGCTGGTGTTCCTATCGGTTTTCTCATCGCCAACAGATATGGATTCACAGTCCTCTATATCTATTTGGGTATCGGCTATCTGAGTCTGTTCCTGTTAATCGCCGGATTCCTTCAGGGGCATGTTTCACTGGAAAGACCGGAGGTTACTGCACCTGATAAAGAAGCCATGAAGGATGCCAATACAGGAGTATGGCTTGCATTTTTGTCCTTCAGCCTACTCTATGGTGTGAATCATGCCTATATGATCAATCTGCCGCTTTTTATTGAGCAGCGCGTTTCCGGATCGCCTGCTCATGCCGGCTATCTAATGGCCTTAGCTGCTCTTATTGAAATCCCAGTGTTACTGGCATCCGGGGTTTTGGCCAAACGAATGTCTATCGCCAAGCTTCTCGCTGCAGGTTCTTTTTGTTCGTTGATTCTGTATGTGGGGATGCTTCTAACAAATACCCTCATCCATCTGTACGTTCTGCAAATCTTAAACGGGCTGTTTATTGGACTTATCGCCGGCCTGGGTTTAACGTGGTTTCAGGATCAAGACAAAAATCAGCTGGGCAAGCTGTCTTCCATTTACAGCATAACGATGACGATGGGCTACATATTGGGCAGCCTGGTACTTCTTGTGGCATCGCTGTTCGGCCAGCACCTATTCCTTTACTCGATAAACGCCGGCTTCTCTGCATTGGCCACCATCATTATTTTCGGCATTGGGACTTCGTCCGGCCGCCATGTAAGAAAATTGTCCGAAGCCAGGGCTAAGGCCTGACGCTGCAAACAGGTCCAGATTTCAGTCCACGGGAAAAATGGGCTGTAAAGCGTGTACACATCAAACCTATCAAATTTAACAGTTTATAGGTCGACAAAGTTTCTGCTATTCTTCGCCGCGAAAATCGGATGGGCGCTGAAGCCCGAATGGATTCTTCTTACACCGAGGAAAAATGGCGAAGATCATTATGGCAATGGCACAGGAGACGGGCCACATCAATGCCACTCTCGCGCTAGCAAAGGCTTTACGTGCTCGCGGGCATCTCGTGAGTTATCTCGCGATTGCAAAGTGTGCTCCGCAGATCGAGCAGCAAGGATTCCGAACCCTCCCCATCATGAGTGGCTTTTTTGCGGCCGCGTCCACTTCTTCGGAAGAGAGCCCGGCTACGTTGCTCAAGCGATTCTCGGAATCCCGGCGAAAGGTCATGCATTCCCGTGCGGCCTACGACTCCCTGGTGAGCTCCGAAATCGATGAAATTATTTCGCGGGAAAGCCCCAACCTTGCGCTGGTGGATCCGCTGTTGCCTGCGGTCGCAGTGGCCACCCAGTGCAGCGGAATACCGACGTTAATGCTCAGTACTACGTTGCCGCTCCGAAAGCTGCCGGGCGTTGCACCTTTGTGCAGCAGCCTGCCGCCCGCTACCGGCGGTCTCACGGCACTCCGTATCCAGGCGGCGTGGGCACGTCTCCTTGCGAAGCAGCTTGTCCTGCGCGGCGCTGCGCACGTCGGTTGGCGATTTGATCGCGAGCTCGCTCTGATGCGCGAGGCACGACGCCGCAAGTTCGAACGAAAACGGATTCAGCGTGCATCCTTCTTTGCATCCCAGCTGGATTTGCCAGAGCTCATATTGTGTCCTCCTGATCTCGAGTTTCCGATCACGGAGCCGAATGCGATGTGTTGTTATGTGGGGCCCGTGATTGATCAGGAGCGCCATGAGCCCGAGTTCCCCTGGCATCGCCTCTCCTCGGACCGGCCACTCGTGTACTGTTCCCTCGGCAGTGCACCTGATCAATGGCCACATTTCCGCCGTTTTCTGAGCAGCGTGTTGACAGCCATGCGTATGCGACCGGACCTGCAGTGGGTACTTTCAACCGGCATGAAGATGCACGCTGAAGCGCTCCAACAAGCGCCGGCAGAGGCGGTGGTGGTTCCGTATGCTCCCCAGCTCAAGCTTCTGGCCCGCGCTTCGCTGATGGTGACCCACGCCGGGCTGAACAGCCTGAAGGAAGCAGCGTGGTTCGGCGTGCCCGTCATTGCGCTTCCATGCATGCTCGATCAAAAAGGCAACGCGGCGCGGATCGCGTTCCACCGTCTTGGCCGGGTCGCCGATATTTCTCGGCTCAGTGGCGCGCAACTCGCAAGTGCAGTGGCCGATGTGCTCGAAGACCCCGCGTATCGTGAACGGGCACGAGCAGTCCACGAAAAATTTCGCCAGTTCGAGGAAAAAGCGGAAGCTCTGGATCTCATCGATGCCGTGCTTGCCGGTACTACCACTACAGCCACCATTGCATCCGGCAATGAGTTCATAACCGCCGTGTCATCGCTATAAATGTTTTGAGTTCTGCATCATCGTCTAGGCTTCCGAGAAAATGCGGGTCGACTTCGATCGGAGTGGGCAGCGCACACATTAGCCGTGAAGCCGCAAGCGTAATTGCTTTCGCACTTTCATAGTGACAAGGAGAATACATGCTCACCTACGCCAGAGATCCAAGACTTACACTCATCGAAGCATCGGACTTCGAAAACGGAACAATGCCGGAGTCTGCCCAAAAACATTCGGACACGTTCACTGAGTTGCTCTCATGGGCGAGGATGTACTTGGCGAGCCCGCATCCCGAGCTAGGGCGCGAAGGGCCAGTGTGTCCGTATGTACATGGCTCTTTACAGAAGCGCTTGTTCTTCCTCGCTGTTTTTGAGGGAACACCGGATGCGCAACAGGTCCATGACATTGTGCTGCTCTATCGAGACTGGTTTCTTGAGCTTGAGCCACAGACATTTCCTTCGGCGCAGCTCAAGACAATTCTTATCGCATTTCCCGATCTCAAAAATGACATGGTGGGTGAGATTGTGGAGCAGACGCAGGAGAAGCTTAAACCGAGCTTTGTAGCGGAAGGTCTGATGGTTGGCGAATTTCACGCAGGTCCTCCAGAAAAGGCCGGGCTCTGGAATCCGGATTTTCGTCCGCTTTGGTGCCCCGTGCCCCTCCTCGCCATCCGGCACCTCGTATCGACGGATTTCCCATTCCTCGCCCACGATCGACACTTCGTCGATGCCTATCTGGCGCGAGTGGGATCGGCGATCCCTCCCCAACTAAAAGAAGCGGTTGCCGAGGCTCGTCGTTATCATCAAATCTAGTGCAGGGATCAGCTTTTATTGGAATGCTTCGCTGGTGTGTAAGCTGAAACTGCACAAAGTAGTAATTAAATCGCCCCAACGCGCCTTTCACAGTTGCATGCATCAAGGCGCGTGCAATGTGTATCTTTGCCACCCACGGGAGATGCAATTGGTATCTGAAACCAACTTGCGGTTCGTTTCGACAGACTGACAGCGGAACCGCCATTGCACATGCTTGCCGCTTACCGATAGGGCGAGAAAATGCTTAGCGCACGTTGGGTAAGTTTGCATGTGGCTTTTTAATTGAGATTTTTTTGCGTAGCAGCCAATTTTCTTCTACACTCCCGCACTTGCAAAAAACGCGATACGCACAACTCTACAGTCACTCGCAAAAACAAATCACAAGAAAGTCCATTCACTACATGGAATGCTTCGGTCGGCATTAGTACGCATTGCCTGACCCGGCACGTCGTGTAGCAGATTGCTGCTCGAAATCTCGAGCAATTGCCGTCTTCACTTTCCCATTAAAGATCTCACTATGTTGTTGGCCATACCGATAGAGCTCAGCATGCTCTCTTTTCTGATGCTCGCCTTGATTCTTGCCGCTTCCGGAATCATGAGCGGCTTGTCCGGCTTTGGTTTTTCCGCAATCGGCGCCATCTCGCTTTCGATTCTGCGACCAACTCTTGCCATTCCGCTCCTGATGGCTTTGTCTACGGCCAATCAATTGTTGTCGATCGGCCAGCTGAAGGCCGACATGAAGCCATTGAACCAGTGGTGGGCCGGCAGCCCTGCGCCTTTCATGTTGGGCGGCGTGGTTGGTGCGCCGATCGGCCTTTGGTTATTACAGGTACTGCCTGCAAACGCGCTGATGATCGCATTCGGCGCCTTCCTGATTGCCTATGCTGCTTACTTCAGTTTTAAACCAGACAGCATTCCGGTAAAGATGGATAAAGGTAGAGCGGCCACCATTTCAGTGGGTTGCCTGGGTGGCATCATCGGCGGCCTTACTGCATTTCCAGGAGCTGCCGTTGTGATCTGGGCGAATCTGGCGCACCTTTCCAAGGATGACACGAGGGCTATTGTTCAGCCCTATATCCTTGGCATGCAGGTTTTTTCATTAGCCGTGCTCGCAGTCATGCAACCATCCGTCTTTAATAATGAATTCTGGAGCCTGATGATTTTGCTGCTTCCGATAGTGCTGCCATGCACGCTGATCGGCACACGAATTTATAAAAGAATTTCAGATTTCAATTTCCGCCGCATCTCATACGTCCTGCTCGGATCGTCCGGCATTGGTATTGCCGTCAAGGGCTCGAACATATTGAAAGTGGCCGCGACACTGTTGTGAAGAAAATTTGATAGCAAGCGGAGCCACTTCATTCTTCACTTGACTGTAATCCGGTCAGCCACACGGGGTCAGATACCGCGTACTGCTATACACAGGCAACCTACGCAGGGAGACATGCCAGCAGCCGTGAAGACGTCCTACTCCGTAGTGGGTACGTTGCCGAAAGGCCGCGAATCGAGCGGTATGTCGATCGTGACGGTTGTGCCTCTATTGTCTGAACTGTCGATGTCAACACTGCCACCGTGGCTTTCCGCGACGCTTCGGATGTAGGGCAAACCGATTCCCCATCCCTTCTTGTCTCCCTCTTTCGCGGCCTTCGCTCTTCGAAAAACCTGGAATACTGACTCGACCTGCTCTGGAGGTATGGGCGTACCTTCGTTGTGTACCGAAAGTTCTATTCGCCCATGGTATTCCACGAAAGCGATGCGGATAGGCGTCTCGGGGGCGCCGTCTTTCACTGCGTTGCTGATCATGTTTTCCAACGCGCGTTTGACCGCATCGCGCCCCCACCAGCCCATGATTGATGTGCCCGCCGTTTCGAAACGAGGGCCGTAAACCGCAGCGGACTGTTCGCAGACTTCCTCGACGACTTCCTCGATATTAAAGAGGGTGGGATTAAACTGCAGGCGCTCGCCCTGTTGAAAGATCATAGTGTCGAGCAATTCCTGGATCATGCGGTCGGCGCGGCCGACGTTTTCGGCAATCTTCCTGGCGTACCCGTTGGCTTTCTCTGCATCGTTCGTTTGCGGAATCAACTGTGCCATCATGCCGATGACTGCCAAGGGGTTGCGCAGATCATGCGCAAGCGTGGCGACAAACCGTTCCTGGAAGGCAGCCTGTACCAGGGTAAACGCGGTCGCTGCCTCTCTGATACACGCATCAATGGTGGAGCTGATGATTTGCATCTCTTCGTCGCTGATCGATACATTGTTCCATTTGAGAACGTCGATGATCGTCGATCTGAGAAGCTGATATTCGGTGATGACGCTTTGAGCCTGGAAGCTTGTCAAGCGCGCCCGCTCGCCGCCGTGCTCGGCAGCAACGGACGGAGTGACAGCCGCAACGCTTGTCCTCGGATAGTCCGGAGTCAATGCTTCTACAAGGTTGTGATACAGGGCGGGCAGCGTGTTGATGAGGATGGGGTGCGGCAGCGTCCCGG
>JAQSWC010000368.1 GCA_029266815.1 Paucimonas sp. | reverse complement strand
CGCGCATGAAAGTCGTGACGCCGAAGATGACTGCGCTGCGCGACCGCTTCAAGAACGATCCGCAAAAGCTGAACCAGGCCATGATGGAGCTGTACAAGACGGAGAAAATCAATCCGTTCGGCGGCTGCCTGCCGATCCTGATCCAGATGCCGATCTTCCTGGCGCTGTACTGGGTGCTGAACGCGTCGGTGGAAATGCGCGGCGCGCCATGGGTGGGCTGGATTACCGACCTGACCCAGCCTGACCCGTACTTTGTGCTGCCGGTGCTGTACGCGATCTCGATGTACGTGACCTTCAAGCTGAACCCGCAGCCAACCGATCCGGTGCAAGCGAAGATGATGCTGTTCATGCCGCTGGCATTCTCGGTGATGTTCTTCTTCTTCCCGTCCGGCCTGGTGCTGTACTGGGTGGTCAACAACGTGCTGTCCATCGGCCAGCAATACGTGATCACCAAGAAGTTCGAGCCCGCCACGAAGTAAGCGGCGCTGGTCTGCATGGCGGTTGGCCGAAGGCTGGCCGCCGTGCATGAACACCACAGAAGTACCAAAGGCCCGTGTCCCCCACGGGCTTTTTTCTTTAGAATCGATCCACCATGAAACTCGACACTTCCCCCATCGCCGCCATCGCCACCGCCCCCGGGCGCGGCGGCATCGGCGTGGTGCGCGCCTCGGGCAGGAATTTGCAGCCGCTGGCGCAAGCCCTGTTCGGCGCCACCGCTTTAAAGCCGCGCCATGCCACGTATATCCCGTTCAAGCAGGCCGATGGCGCCGTCATCGACCAGGGCATCGCGATTTATTTCAAGGCGCCCCATTCCTACACCGGCGAAGACGTGCTGGAACTGCAGGGCCACGGCGGCCCGATCGTGCTGCAGATGCTGCTGCAGCGCGTGCTGGAGGCGGGGGCGGAATCCGGCCTGCGGCTGGCCGAGCCGGGCGAATTCACGCGCCGCGCTTACCTGAACGACAAGCTGGACCTGGCGCAGGCCGAAGCGGTGGCGGACTTGATCGACGCGTCGACCGAAGCCGCGGCGAAATCCGCGTCGCAATCGCTGTCGGGCGCCTTCTCGAAAACCATCCAAAAATCCAATGCGCGCGGCCAGCTGTCCGGCATTGTGGAAGCGCTGGACACCGTGTTCCGCCAGGCGGCGCAAGGCGCGCTGCTGCGCGAAGGCTTGAATGTCGTGCTGGTGGGGCAGCCGAACGTCGGCAAATCGTCACTGTTGAACGCCCTGGCCGGCGCCGATGTCGCCATCGTGACGCCGATCGCCGGCACCACACGCGACAAGGTGTCCGAGACCATCCAGATCGAAGGCATCCCGCTCAACATCATCGACACGGCCGGCATCCGCCACCATGACGAGGCGACCGACCTGGTCGAGCGCATCGGCATCGAGCGCACCTGGGGCGAGGTGGAAAAGGCCGACGTGATCCTGCACCTGCTCGACGCGGACCAGGGCCCGACGCGCCAGGATGAGGCGATCGTCGCCAACTTCCCGGAAGGCGTGCCGGTGGTGCGGGTATGGAACAAGATCGACCTGTCCGGCCACAAGCCCGGTGTCGACGCGGCGGAAGACGCCACCCACATTTATTTGTCGGCGCACGAACACGAAGGCATCGACCTGCTGCGCGGTGAACTGCTGCGCATCGCCGGCTGGCAGCAGACCGGCGAATCGCTGTACCTGGCCCGCGAGCGGCACCTGATCGCGCTGAAGTCGGCCGCCAAACACCTGGCGCTGGCGGGCGAACATGCGGCCGTGTCGGACCAGTCGCTGGACCTGTTCGCGGAAGAACTGCGGCTGGCGCAAAACCAGCTGTCCAGCATCACCGGGGAATTCACGCCGGATGATTTGCTGGGGGTGATTTTTAGTCGGTTCTGTATTGGCAAGTAGCGGTGCCAAGACCCACACCGTGACCGAGGATGCGGCGGGATTTCCCGCAGGATGATGTTCCAAAATATTGATTTTTGGCAATAATTCCACGTAGCTCAAGGCCAAAATAGCTCCTCCTGCTTAGCAAACGGAGGAGCTATGGCTTGCGATGTCTATTTGCAGATTGATGGCATCAAGGGAGAATCCTCTGACGCGGCACACACTGGACGGATCGAGGTCACGTCCGAACATTGGGGGGTAACTCAACCCCAAAGTACGATGGCTTCGACGGGCGGCGGCCACACTGCCGAGCGGTGTGAACATCGGACGTTGTCGCTCGCCAAACTGGCAGACTTATCGTCACCGCTATTGATGTAAGCCTGCTCCATGTGACCATCTTCACATCAAGTTGCGAGGCTGCTCATGCGGCAATCATTTTCGCCTCGCTGGCACTCAGTGGGGGAAGTATTGATCGGTAACAGTGCAGCGACCGCTAGCTGTTAGGGCCGGAAACTCCGTTGTATTAGTTTTTTTTGTGGCTAATTTTTTGCTTTTTGGCAAAGCGACTTCTTTTTCCCTACATAAAATGCTTTTCTAGTTCATCCAATGCGATTGAGTTGGGGAGAGTAACGTGCATTCCGCTAAGCCATTATCGACCTGGGGCATTCGAGCACTCAAAAGTGCGGCGCTAATATTTGGTGTCTGGCTGTTTCTTCTGACTGTTTCCATCATTGGGGAAAGCCCTGTTTGTAGCGTTGATATAGTTAATTCAGTAACTGGGTGGCGAATGGATGGCGCGCCTCCTGAATGCTATGAAGTAGATCGAAAAGTAGTTAAATTTGGAGAGAACAAGTATACAAAAATTGCTGATAAGGTTTACTGGATGAGTGAAAAAGGGGTGCGGGATTTCCCTACCTGCTTAATTGGACTTGGCTGTTTTCGTTCCATTGCCAGGAAGCATACTAGCATTCGTTCTGTCAAGTTAATTGACCTTTATAGTGCAATTGACTTTGAGAAACTGAAGGGATATATGGGTGGTGAATACGTGAGCGATGGCTATACCGTATTCAATGGATGGCGGAAATTGCCATTACTCAAGCCTCCAATTAACCCCGGAAATCTTCATCGACTCGTCGATAAAAAAACAGAAGGTGGGCAGTACGTTACTGATGGGACGTGGATCTTTTATGAGGGAAACCATGTTGTCGAGGCAAACCTACCCACTTTCCAAGTCTTTCCTCAACCGGCCGATGTTCCGAAGGAAAGCACGAAGCTTGCTCGCGATATAAATACCGTTTATTACGGAAGCGAGCCTGTTTCACAAGCCGATCCTGATACTTTCGAACTTGTCGTGCTTCCTCCTGAAGATCCGCGTGAAGGTTATTATGGATTGGATAAAAATTACGTATGGATTTTGTCTGGGCACCCAGAAATTGTTGATAGGAAATACTCTGAGGAAATACGACGCCGAGTCAAATGGCTGAGAATTGCTAAAAATAAATCTCTTGAAAAGTGAGGGTGTAATGTCATTATTGCACGAACTAAAAGTGGTTTTTGTTCCATGGACTCCATGGAAGGCGGTTTTAGATATTCCGCTTTGCTCGCACCCTCACTTGTATTTATTCTTGGTACTTCCCTTTGCAGCTCTGGGACCATTGATTGATACGTTAACTTATATCTTGGCGCCTTTTCACTCAGCAATGATGCCTGAAATTCCTCCTGCTCAATTGTCTTATAATACTATTAGAGATGTGATTTGTGGTGTGGTTTCGGTGTTGGTGGCAGCAAAGATAATTCAATTTTGTTCGTCATATAATATTGAATCAATAGATTCATTAAGAACACATCATCTCGCTGCCTTGGCAATCATTCCAGCTTTTCTCGCCATTGCTGTACGACCGTTTGTTGGGGAGTGGGCTATACTGGTTGAATTGTTGGCAATATTCTATGGCGGATACTT
>JAQSWC010000034.1 GCA_029266815.1 Paucimonas sp. | reverse complement strand
GATCGGGCCTTCAACGACGATATAGCGATATTTATCGAAATTCATGTGCGGAAGATGAAATAGACCGCGCCCATCAGGCACAGTGCTGCCCACAGATAATCAAGCTTGAAAGGCTGGTTCATGTACAGCATGGCAAAGGGAACGAATACGCTGAGTGTAATCGCTTCCTGCAGGATTTTTAGCTGCGCGAGATTAAGCTCGGTATAACCGATGCGGTTCGCCGGAACCTGAAGCAGATACTCGAACAAGGCAATCGACCAGCTTACCAGCGCGGCGATCCACCACGGCTTGCTGGAAAGGTTCTTAAGATGTCCGTACCAGGCGAAAGTCATGAACACGTTCGACAAGGTAAGGAGGCCGACGGTCTGCCAGAGAACAGGAATCTGCATGACGGATTACGGCGCGCTTATCTTGCTGATCCGCTGGTCGCTTACCCGCGCCACGAATTCATGCGCCGGGCCTTTGCCGGGAATGGAGACGAAGGGGTCGAGCTGAAGCAACGGAATCAGCACGAAAGCGCGCTCGGTCATGCGAGGATGAGGTACCTGCAGCGTCGGCATATCGATGCACTCGTCGCCGTACAGCAAGAGGTCGAGATCCAGCGTACGCGGCGCATTGCGGTAGGGGCGTTCGCGTCCAGCGGCCGCTTCGATTTCCTGCAACCGGGTCAGCAGTTCATGTGCGGTGTATGTGGAGGAGAGCTGCACTACCGCGTTGATGAAGTCGTCGCCGCCTGCATCCACCGGCGCGGTGCGAAAGAGGCTGGAACTGGCTTCCAGGCGGGACAATGGAAGCGCTTCCAGGGCTTCCATCGCGCGCTTCACTTCGCCGACGGCATCACCGAGATTGGAGCCGATGCCGATGTAGGCGGTCTTGCCCATGTCTATTCGGGTTCGGTGTTGCTGCTGTTGTCGGAAGCGGGCGCGCCGTCGGTTTTCTTTTTGCCGCGTCCGCTGCGGCGTCTGCGCTTCTTTGCCGGCCCGCCTGTTTCACCAGCCGGCTTGCGCGCAAGCAGCGCCTCCCGGCCGGGGCCGTCGGCGGCAGCGAATTCCGTCCACCATTCGCCGACTTCCGCATCGACTTCACCCGATGCACAACGTAGCAGCAGGAAATCGTAGCCGGCGCGCCAGCGCAGATGCTCGAGTAGCTTGTACGGGGATTTGCCGGTGCGACGCTCAAAGCGCGGCTGCATGGCCCAGATGTCGCGCATGTCGGAAGCTATCTTGCGCTGGAGTGCCAGCTTGTCGAGTTGCGCATCGAGCACATCATCGGCTGCCAGATGTAAGGCAGGAATCGGATATTCGCCGGCAGCCTGGTAAGCATTCCACTTTTCCAGCACTTGGTGCCATAAGAGAGATGCGAAGAGGAAACCTGCCGATACCGGCTTTCCCTGCAGAATCCGCTGGTCGGTGTTTTCTAATGCCAGCGTGACGAACCTTTCGCCAAGCGGTTGTTCGAGCACGACGTCGAGCAGCGGTAGCAGGCCGTGATGCAGGCCTTGCTTCCTCAATTGCTGCAGGCAGGCAAGGGCGCGTCCGCTGGTGAGCAGCTTCAGCATCTCGTCGAATACCCGCGCTGCCGGCACGTTATTGATCAGCGGCGCCATGACACGGATCGGCTCGCGCGTTGCCGGATCAATTTCGAAGTTGAGCTTGGCGGCGAAACGCACTACCCGCAGCATGCGGATCGGGTCTTCGCGATAGCGTGCCTCCGGTATGCCGATCATGCGCAGCGTTTTCTTGCGGATGTCGGCAATACCGTTGTGGTAATCCAATACCGTCTGCGACGCGGGATCGTAGTACATGGCGTTGACGGTGAAATCGCGCCGCGCCGCATCTTCATGCTGCTCGCCGAAGATGTTGTCGCGCAGGACGCGCCCGTGCTCATCTTTCTGCGCACTGTCGGCCGAGGAACCGCGGAAGGTCGTCACTTCGATCTGCTCCTGCCCCATCATCACGTGCACGATCTGGAAACGGCGGCCGATGATGAAGGCCCGACGGAAAAGGCGTTTGATCTGGTCCGGCGTCGCGTTGGTGGCGATATCAAAATCTTTGGGCTTATGGCCCAGCAGCAAGTCGCGTACCGCGCCGCCGACGATGAAGGCCTTGAAGCCTTCCTGCTGCAGTGTGTCGGTGACGCGCACTGCGTTGGAGGAAAGTAGCCGCGGGTCGATGCCGTGCTCTTTCAGGCCGTAGATCTTGGGTTCGACGCGGCCATTGCTTTTGTCTTTTGCGCCGAGAATGCGCCTGATGAATTTCTTAATCATCGAACAGGTTCAGGATGGGCCAGCCATGCGTTTTGGCATGGGCAGTCAGTTTTTCATTGGGGTTGGTTGCCACTGGGTGCGTCACCAGCGAAAGCAGCGGAATATCGTTCTGCGAATCGCTGTAGAAATAGCTGCGCTCGAAGCTTTCCAGGGTCTTGTCCATGTCGGCCAGCCATGACTTGGTATTGACGATCTTGCCCGGCCCGTAAGGCGGCGTGCCTATCGTATTGCCGGTGAGGTCGCCGTTTTCCTTCAGTTCCGGTTCGGCGGCGATCAGGTGTTCTACGCCGAAAGCCGTTGCAATCGGTGCTGTGACGAAGCGGTTGGTCGCAGTGACAATGCAGATCAGGTCGCCGGCATCACGATGCTTCTGCAGCAGGTTGCGTGCAGACGGCCGCAGGGCCGGGCAGATAATCTCATCCATGAATTCGTTATGCCACGCATCCAACTGTGTGCGCGGAAAGCGGGAAAGCGTGCCAAACAGGAATTCCAGGTATTCCACCGGGTTGAGTTCGCCGACCTGGTACTGGCGGTAAAACTCGGCATTGCGCTTGCCGAATTCCACCGGGTCGACGGCCCCCACGCGGACCATGAACTGGCCCCATTCATAATCGGAGTCCAGCGGAATCAGCGTATGGTCGAGGTCGAATAGGGCGAGGTTCATCGTCGGCTTGCGGATTTCAGTTTTGTTCGAGTTGCAGCAATTCACGCAGCAGCGGCAGTGTGATCGGCCGCTTGGTCTCCAGCGAATAGCGGTCCAGGGCCTCCAGCATTCCGGAGAGGGACGGCATGTCGCGGCGGAAGTGCGTGATCAGGTAGGGTATCACGCCTGCAGACAACGTCAGGCCGCGTGACTGCGCCGCTTGCGTCAGTGCATCGATTTTCTCGTCGTCGCTCAGGCCATGCAGCTGATAGATCAGCCCCCAGCCGAAGCGCGTGCGAAGGTCTTCCCGCACAGCCAGCGAAGCGGGAGGGCGTGGTCCGGTTGCAATCAATATGCCGTTCTTGTCGCGCGCTTCATTGAACAGGGCAAACGCGGCAATCTGCTGTTCCGGCGACAAAAGATCGCAGTCATCAAGCAGATACAGCCGGGTTTCCGTGTCGAACAGGAAATCCACCGGAGTGCTTTGTGCTGTAATGAGGCGGCTTGACGGCAGGGCGGCCATGGCCGTGAGCAGATGTGTCTTGCCGGCGCCCTTGTCGCCCCACAGATAAATGAAGCGTTCGCTCAGCGGCAGATTATCGTTGCCGGCAATCTTGTGCAGCAGGGCGAGTGCTTCAACATTGCTGCCGGTAACAAAATTCGCAAGGGTCTGCGGTGCCGGCATCCCCCAGTTCAACAGCAGTTGCCTCATGATTTCCTGTAGAAACTGCTGTCGGTATATTGCGTGCCGAGACGGCGCAGCGCGACTGCAACGATCGCCGATGCGGGAAGCGCCAGCAGGATGCCGACGAAGCCGAACACCTGGCCGAACGCGAGCAGGGCGAAAATCACGGCCAGCGGATGCAGGCCGATCTTTTCGCCGACCAGGCGCGGCGTCAGCAGGAAACTCTCCAGCACCTGGCCGAAGCCATAGATCGCGATCACGGCGCCCAGGCCGTAGAAACTGTCGAACTGCAGCAGCGCAGCGAGCACCGCCAGAATGAGGCCGAGGCCATAGCCCAAGTAGGGAATGAAGATCAGCAGGCCGGTCAGGATGCCGACCGGCAGCGCGACATCGAAGCCCGCAATTGCCAGTGCCGCGGAATAATAGATGGCCAATGTCAGCATGACGGCGAGTTGCCCGCGCAGGTACTGCGCCAGAAGGCCGTTTACTTCGACCACGAATCCTGTCGCGCGTGGTAGCCAGCGCGGCGGAATCAGCCTGCGCCCGCGTGCAATCAGGCCGTGCCAGTCTAGCAGCAGATAAAAGAGTACGACCGGAATCAGGATCAGGTTGCCCAGCCACCCCAACAGTGCAATGCCGCCGACTTTGGCGGAGGCAAGGACAGTTGCCCAGATCTTGTCTCCGCTTTCTTCAAGTTGCTGCGACAGCAGGTCGTGCAATCCCGCGACATTGAAGCGCATGTTGAGGCCCGCCCGTTCCAGCCAGGGACTGAGGGCAAGGTCGAGCCTGTTCAGAAACAGGGGGACTTTCTGCTGCAGCAGAGGCAATTGCTTTTGCAGTACCGGCAACACGATCAGGATAAGCGCAAGCATAGCGAAGGCGACGGCCAATATCACTATCATTACCGCCAGTGAGCGGGGCAGGTTGCGTTTCGCGATGCGCCGGGCAGATAGCCAGTCCACTGCCGGGTTGAGCGCATAGGCCACTATCGCGCCTGCGACGAAGGGTGCCAGCACCGGACCCAGCATCCACAGCAGCGCCAGTCCGACTGCCAGCCATAGCCAGGTTTGTTTTTGTTCGGATGTCATCGGAAACGGCCTCGAAGAGGGAATTGTCGGGTTCGGTCGGGGTCGGTTTGATAGAATACGCGCTTTGCCGCTGCCCTCCCGCGCGGCGGCGCCTATTTTACCGTTTCCTCCGCAATTCACATCATGACTTCTTCCCCTGTTTCCCTTTCCTACCGCGATGCCGGCGTCGATATCGATGCCGGAGATGCCTTGGTCGAAGCGATCAAGCCTTTTGCCAAGCGCACCATGCGCGAAGGTGTGATGGGAGGCATAGGCGGGTTCGGGGCGCTGTTCGAGATCAGCAAGAAGTACAAAGAACCGGTCCTGGTGTCAGGCACCGATGGCGTCGGCACCAAACTGAAGCTGGCTTTTCATCTGAACAAGCACGATACGGTGGGCATCGACCTGGTGGCGATGAGCGTGAACGACATTCTGGTGCAGGGCGCCGAGCCGCTGTTCTTCCTCGATTATTTCGCCTGCGGCAAGCTCGACGTTCCGTCCGCTACCGATGTCATCAAGGGCATTGCGAAAGGCTGCGAACTGGCCGGTTGCGCGTTGATCGGCGGCGAGACGGCCGAGATGCCGAGCATGTACCCGGACGGCGAATATGATCTGGCCGGTTTTGCGGTCGGTGCAGTGGAAAAATCGAAGATCATCGACGGCAGCAAGATCGTGCCGGGCGACGTCGTGCTGGGCTTGGCGTCATCGGGTGCACATTCGAACGGATATTCACTGGTGCGCAAGATCATCTCGGTGGCCAATCCCGACCTGAATTCCGATTTCCATGGCCGCCGTCTGGCTGATGTGCTGCTGGAACCGACCCATATTTATGTGAAGCCGATGCTCTCGCTGATGGAAAAGCTGGAAGTAAAGGGCATGGCGCACATCACTGGCGGCGGCTTGGTCGAAAACGTACCGCGCGTGCTGCGCGACAATCTCACTGCGGTACTGCACCGCGATGCCTGGACCATGCCGCCGCTTTTCACCTGGCTGCAGCAGCATGGCAATGTCGCTGACGCCGAAATGCACCGCGTCTTCAATTGCGGCATCGGCATGGCAGTGATCGTGTCGAAGGAAAATGCGGATGCAGCGATTGCTCATTTGCAGTCAGCAGGCGAAACCGTGTCGCGGATCGGCGAGATACGGGAGCGGCAGGCTGGCGAGGCGCAGACCCTCGTGGTCTGATGCCTGCCTTTTAACCTGATTGGCATCGAAGCCGCCGCTGGGCGGCTTTTTTTACGGCTTGCGGATATAGTCGATCAGGGCGGCGACTCTGGCGTCAGGCATGCGCGTCAGCAGACTGACCAGCACGATGGCTGCTGTGCCCGCCGGCACGCCAAATATGCCGGCCGACACTGGCGAGATATGAAACCATTGTTCCGCCGACGATCCACCGAAGAGCGGCAAGGTGCGCATCATGTAATACACGCAGACGGCAAAGCCCGTGGCGATGCCGGCGATGGCTCCATAGTGGTTGGCGCGCCTCCAGAACACGCCCAGTACCAGTGCGGGAAACAGTGCAGAAGCGGCGAGCGAAAAAGCGGTGCCGACCACGGAAAGAATATCGCCCGGCTTCAGCGAGGCGGCATAGGCGGCCAACAGGGCTACTACCAGCAGCAGCAGCTTGGAAATCGTGACCCGCTTCTGCGTCGAGGCTGAAGGGTTGAGCGTCTTGAAGTAGATGTCGTGGGACAGTGCGTTCGAGATTGTCAGAAGCAGTCCATCCGCCGTCGACAGAGCAGCAGCCAGCCCGCCCGCGGCAACCAGGCCCGATATCACATAAGGCAGTCCGGCGATTTCCGGCGTAGCCAGTACGACGATATCGCCATCGAGCACAATTTCCGCCAGTTGCACGATGCCGTCGTGGTTGACATCGGTGATGTTTACCAGCGGGTGCGCCTTGTCCACGCCTGCCCAATACGATACCCATGCGGGAAGATGGGAGAAATCGGAACCCACCAGCGAGCTGTAAATATCGTATTTCACCAGCACCGCCAGTGCCGGAATGGTGATGTACACCAGCATGATGAAGAACAGAGTCCAGAACACCGATGAGCGAGTCTGCGATACCGACGGGGTGCAGTAGTAGCGCACCAGTATGTGCGGCAGGGCGGCGGTGCCCATCATCAGACACAGGACCAGCGCGAGAAAATTGTTCCGCTTGATGTCGGATGAGGCTTCGTCTTTGCCGGGGAAAGGTTCGGAATGCGGCGTGAGCGGCGCCGCACGGGCAAGATGGAGTGCGCGCTCCTCCTGCCATCGAACACGGGCTTCATCGGCGCTGTGCGGATAGTTTGCCAGCTCGCGCGTGGCAGCGCGGATTTCGATCAGCGATGCATTGCCGCCTTTCAGGCGCTCAACGCGCTGCATGGCGTGTTGCCGCCCCTCTTCCCACGAGCCGGGCAGGTTCCGTATGCGCTTGTCCAGCTCTGCAGCGCGCTGCGCAAATAGGGCGCGCACTTCCATTTCCTTGCCATTCTTCGCGAGGGCCTGCTCGCTTTCGCCCAGTTTTTCCAGCACAGTTCCATACGCAATTTGTGGTACGGGCACCTGGGTATGCTTGATCGACAGCCACATCACGGGTGTGAGAAAGGCGATCAGCATGATGATGTACTGCGCGATCTGCGTCCATGTCACGGCACGCATGCCGCCAAGGAATGAGCACACCAGCACGCTGGCGAGACCGAGGAAGATGCCTACCGAAAAATCGACCCCGGTGAAACGCGAGGTGATCAGGCCGACGCCGTAGATCTGCGCCACCACATAGGTAAAGGAAATCAGGACGGTGGCGATCACCGCGAGTATGCGGATGACATGGCCATTGTCGCTTCCCTGATAGCGCGCGGCCAGAAAATCGGGGATCGTGTATTGCCCGAATTTGCGCAGGTAGGGGGCAATGAGAAGTGCGACCAGGCAGTAGCCGCCGGTCCAGCCGACGATGTAGGCCAGACCGTCGAAGCCGAGCAGGTACAAGCCCCCCGCCAGGCTCATGAAGCTCGCGGCCGACATCCAGTCGGCTGCCGTCGCCATGCCGTTGAATACCGCCGGCACGCGACGGCCGGCGACATAGTATTCCGTCACGTCCGCGGTGCGGCTCATCACGCCGATGCCGGCGTACAGCAAAACGGTGACGAACATAAAAAGGTAGCCGATCCACGCGCGTGGAAAACCTTCTGTTTCGAGGATGGCGAGCGTGGCGATCAGGAGGCCGAACGCGAGCGTATACCAGCCGTAATACGCAAGCAGCTTGCGCTGGAAGACCCTATGCGCCATGTTGCTGTTCCATGTCGTGCAACCGGTCGAGCTTCTGCATGCCGAGCACGTAGATGCCGATCAGGATCAGGTAGGCGAAGACCAGGCCTTGGGCCGCCATATAGAAGGACAAGGGCCACCCAAAAAGCGTAAGGCCGGATATCTGCCGGGCGAAGAAGACGACGCCGAAGGTCAGTACGGCCCATACGGTGCTCAGGAAAAAGGTCAGCAAGCGGGTGCGCCGCCAGTAGCGAGCGCTCGGCGTCTCGTTCATCAGCCCAAGTCCTCGAAAAAAGGTGCGCGCTGTTCCATGCGCAGCGTGATGCGTAAGAGCGCGCCGGGCAAATGCGGATCGCTACTGCGGGGATTGTCGAAAATATCCACCTCCGCCTGATGCTGCTGCGCGATTTCTCGGACGATGGACAGGCCCAGACCGCTGCCTTCCGTATTGCTGCCGAGAATGCGGTAGAAACGCTCGAAGACATGGCCGCGCTCCGCGGGCGCAATGCCCGGGCCGGTGTCCTCGACTTCCAGCATCGCCACCTGCCTCGCTTCATCAGCCAGGACGCGAATCGTCACGCTGCCGCTGGCCGGTGTGTAACGAAGCGCGTTGTCGATCAGATTGCTGAGCGCCTCGCGCAGCATGGTCGGATTGCCCGACACCATGACAGGATGGCCGGGATGTTCGAAGCCCATGTCGATTCCGCGGCGAAGCGAAGCCGGCACCCAGTCCTGCACCGTCCCGCGCGCCAGCTCCGACAAATCGAGCGGAACGAAGGGTGACGTCTCCGATGTCTGGTTTTCCGCGCGCGCCAGCGCCAGCAACTGGTTGACCAGGCGAGTGGCGGATTCTGAACTCTTGGCCAGCTGTTCCAGTGAAAGATGGATGTCATCGCTGCCGGTCTGCCTCAATGCAAGTTCCGCTTGGGTGCGCATGCCCGCGAGGGGCGTCTTCATCTGATGGGCCGCGTCGGCAATGAAACGCTTCTGCATCTGTATCGTTTGCGACAGACGTTCCAGCAACTCATTGAGTGATTTAACAAGTGGGGAGATTTCTTCCGGCACCTGACCCGGTTCAATCGGACTGAGATCGTCCGGCTTGCGTTCGTGCAGTTGCCGCTGGAGCTCAGAGAGCGGCGATAGGCCGCGCGAAAGAGCGAGCCACACCAGTGCCAGCGCAACAGGAAGGATAATGAATTCCGGCAGGATCACTCCCTTGATGATCTGGTTGGCAAGCTGAGTGCGCTTGTCCAGGGTTTCCGCTACCTGGATCAACGCCAGACGTGGTTCGCTTCTCTCTCTGCCGGGCGGCTTGCGCTGGGCGATGACATAAACATAGGCAATGCGGATTTCGCTGTTGCGAATTGATGCATTGTGGAACTGTACGCGCCAAGGTTGAGCTGGTTCCTCTTCGTTTGGCATGGGCAATTCACGGTCGCCGTCGAGAACGGTCCCTTCCGTAGAACGGATTTGGTAAAAGACGTTGTCCACGTCGTCTGCGCGCAGCATGTCGCGCGCCGGAGCGGGCAGATTGACGGTGATATGGCCGCCGGCTTCCCTGATCTGCTGGGCCAAGACCATGACGCGGTCTTCAAGCGCACGATCGAAGGGCTGGTTGGCAATCGACTTGGCAACGACATAAGTTACGGCAATGCTGATTGGC
>JAQSWC010000033.1 GCA_029266815.1 Paucimonas sp. | reverse complement strand
GGTGGCGGAGGAAGTGTTTCAAGGTATATGCGAGGACAGGTTTTATATTTTCCCGCAGGAAGAAATGCTTGTAGCCGCTTCCGGGCGCTTCAAGAACATGCTTGCTCAACATAATCCTATTGATCCTTACAGTGAGGTGCCAGCCCTCACAGCCATGATGCGCAAGGCAGCCGGAAAATGAGTCCGGCTGCTTCGCTCTCACGAAATTAAACTACTTAGTGATGCAGGGGTAGCGATGCCTGTGACTCATAGGCCTCAAGTGGATGCCCGAGCATGGCTTCCTGATACCACCGCTGCACCAACCGCAAGTGCTCTCTTTCATCGTCCAGTGCAAGCGAGAAATCCTGGGCAATCGAGGCTTGCTGGTTTTCCTCTGCAAGAGCTATAAGCAGTTCCCATCCAGCCTGGTCGGCGAGCTCGGCGATCAAGATGGCGTGCAGCGACTGCGTAACGGTAGTGCGTGGATCCGTAATCACCTGCACGAGCCCGAGCGACTCCACACCGGCAAGATCCGCGCAGGGCGTTTCGGCCGTCGGGTCGGCGCCTACGCTTTCAATGGCCTCGGCCACCATGGCGAAATGCTTCGCCTCGTCGTCCCGTATCTGTCTTAGCTGAGCAATATCTATCGTGCCCGCAACCTCGTTTGCATTTTCCAGCTTGGTGATGAAAGCGTCATAAAGCCGGGTACCCAGACGTTCAAATGCAAGCCTTTCACCCAGTTTGTCGATGAAGACCTTCGGGTTGTTCCCCACAAGTGACTGGAACGCCGTCGACATTGCCCCCGTTACGGTGGCAGGTGGAGGCACTGAGCCTATTTCGTCTGCCTCCTCGATGTAGCTGCCGCGCAGAGCAGCGATTGCCTGGGTATCCGCTTCGCGAGGCTGCTGGTTGGTCGCAGCCTGCATCTTGCTACTCTCGAAAGGCGACATTTGAATGCCGGTGCGGTTACTTCCCATGGGAGTTGATTCTTTCATGACTGTTCCTTTCAGAGACTGACGAGCACTTTACGGTTGAGTTCGGTGCCGGGTGTCCAGAGATAGCCTGCCGCGACCGTTTCGCTAGGCGATCCTTCAGAATTGAGCTGAGCACGATATGCAAGCGACGCTTCACTTTCCTGAGATTTGTCGACGAATTGTTCACCCCGTGCGCGCAGGTCGACCTCTGCGGCAAGCACCTGGCGCACATAGTCACGATGGCTTTCATATCGGATGGGTTCCGGCATGGCGCCTTGCAAAACTTCGGCAGGATCGCGACCGTCATAGCGCTTGAAGAGTTCGGCCACGTAGTGGAAATGGCCGAGTTCATAATCGAGGAAGCGCTCCCAGATTGCCTTCACATGGTGGTTCGATTCCTGCTCCAGGCAACTGTAGTAGTTGAACGCTTCAGTGGCTTCATGAACAAGCCATTGTTCCAACAGGGTTTCTTCCGGGTTAATCAGAGAGCCGTACTGCGTCACATGCTGCTCTTCTATCGAGGCAATTTCGGCATAAAGCTGACGCGCCACAGGGTCCGCGAATAGCGGTCCTATATTCATGTAGTAGTCGTGTGTCTGGAATTCGCCTGCAACCAAGGTCAATGCATTGATTTTGGTGGCGGCGACAGCGTTCTTTCGGTCATATGGCGTACGCAGGTCATCTTCCGGCGCGCGGTGCTCATCGACTGTAGCTCGGCCCGGAAGGATGTCGGTGTAGCTTTGCAGAATGTTGTTGGCGTCTTTTCCTTCCAGCCGGTCGAGGAGTGCGGAATAGCGGTACAGATGATCGAAATCCTCAAGAAGACCGAATCGATAAACCTGGGCCAGATATGGGTCTGGCTCGTTTTGCGCAAGTGAGGCTGTTACCTCGATGGCAACCTGCTCATAGGCAATCGTTGTTTCGAGGGGAGAATGATCTGGGCCAATCAGCCAGTTGATCATTGTCTGCTGATGCTGTTCCTTACGGCGTATTTCAGCCAGTGGCAGACGCAGCTCGCGGTTCATACGCGCCGCAGCATGCTGAAAACGCAGGGCCTCGGTTTCTATGCCGTTCATTAATATAATTCGCACTCTGGTGAATGCATCATCGTCCAGCTTGCTGATAGTCTTCGGTACCATGTCCTTCCAGGTAAACTTTTGACGATCCAGTGGACAACCTTTGGAATTGAATAAATCGAATGCCATGACTTCGCTCCTCATCAGCAACGTGATCCCGGCCGGGACGAGGCCGGAGCGGCTGCAACTTTCATGCCGCTTCAAGACCCCTCCGGAACTCTCAAATGAGGTCGACTTTGTTACCTCGGCGGGTAAGGATTACATTTGCGTCGGATCTTCATTTCGTGGGCGATTCAAGTGAAGGTAGAGATATCACTCGGAGACTGGGAAAGTCAGAAAGCACAGGCTGCTGCCGTACGGCGCGAGGTTTTCATCGTGGAGCAACATATCCCGGAAGAGATGGAATGGGACGACATGGACGGCCAGTCCATTCATGCTGTTGCCAGTACTGAAACAGGCAATGCAGTCGGCACCGGCAGACTGCTGCCTGACGGACATATCGGGCGCATGGCCGTGCGCCAGTCGTCAAGAGGTCAGGGGGTAGGCGGCCAGATACTTCTTGCGCTGATGAATGCCGCACAGGTTCGGGGTGATTCAGCCGTCCTGCTACATGCACAAAGCTATGCCGTACCGTTTTACCGCCGTTTTGGCTTTGAGGCCTTCGGCGAGGAATTCATGGAAGCGGGCATCCTCCATGTAATGATGAAACGTATGTTGTGAAAGCCTCATTGTGAGGAGGCTCCGCCGTCTCTTACGTCAAATAGCGACAGCCTGTAAAGGACGTTCATGCAGTACCGCACTGCCGCAGTCATATAGCTGCACGACGGTCGATACCCTTGTGCCATAGTCCGCAGATTCAATGCATACCGGCGACAGCATGCGCTCCTGCTCTATGTCGAGTCCGGTCCTGGGTAAGCGGCAGTCCGAGGCCTTTGTCGTATCGGCCAGCATGTCGAAGTAGGCATCTTCCGGAGCCCCCTGGCATAGAAGGCTGGAAAACTGTGCCTTCGCGCGGACCACTTTCGGCCAAGGCACATCAAGCAGGGCGTTCGAGATGCCGTAGACGCCGGGCACCAGGGATTTGCCGTTGCGTTCATCTGCGTCGCCGCGATTGGAATACCAGATCAACGTTTCGCGATTGCCTAACAGAAGATTGAATCCGTTGTAGTCCGTCGCATGTGCACGAACCTGTTCAAGATAGGACTGGGGTTCGATGTCGCCTGCAAGAAAGTCGGCTACCAGCCTCCCTCGTGACGTGGCATTTTCACGGAATTCGCCGGGCGCACGGATATTGGTGACGGCGGCGAAGCGCCCATCGCGTGTGATGCCTATCCATGTGCCTCCGCCCTGAAGGTCGCGGCCGGCATAAACATCGGGCGAATCGCTCCACCATGCTGCAGGCGCCGACGGCCGCCGATAGAATTCATCGCGATTCCCTGCGGCCAGCAAGGGCATACCGGGTATGACTTTCCAGGCAAATACGATCAGACACATGCGTTTGCGTCCATGAATACCTCGGTATGGCGGCTGCCGTCTATCAAGCCTTCAATACCTGCCTCTGCGATAGCGCATTGCAGCAGCGGAAGAAAGTCCTCGGTCACGCCGGCGTAGATTTCCATCCAAGTATAGTGCCCATCCTTGGCTTCAGGGCGGCGTTTCAGGGCGCAGCTTGCGCCGGTGTTGCGCGCGAGCCCGTTCTGCATATTCTTTATCTTGCTTGCCAATTCATCACTGTAGGCGCAGGCAGCACGGTAATACACGTAAAGTTCAACGGTGTGCATCAAGCTTGCGCAGCGAAGAAAAATGACCGTGTAATCATGCAGGCTCTTCCAGAGAGTAGGGAAGCTCCAGGAATTCAAGCGCGGGCCCTGTCGCGGAGCCGGCCCGGATGGCGCCGCTTTCCAGGGCAGCCAGCTTGATTTCGACCAGCGCAAGCGAACTGCCGCCTGCTTCACGCTCGGCGTTGACGACCATGCCGCAAGGTTGTTCCGGGTCTTCCGCCGATCAATTCGAAATTCACCATCTGCGGCACAAACTGTTCCTGCGTTGCGCGAACAATGCGCGGCACGCCCGCGCGAATATCGCCCAGGCGCCATGCGCGCGGGCCAGCCGGCGCCAGTTCCTTTGTCAGAGCCGGCCATGCCTCGCGAGCGGCGGCCTCGGAGGCGATCCACAGGTACCTGGGCGCGTCACCGTCATCCGCTACCCGGATCAGCGTTCCGGGGGGCGATTGGATCACGCCGTAGGGCTCGCCGGGCAGGGAGGGAAAGAGAGTGCCGAGGGCGCGGACTGCCGCCGTGCCCGCCAAACCTAGCGACACGCGGTCTTCGGTTGCCGACAACTTTACCTTTGAACGCAGCACAAACATCTGCAGCCGCTTCCGAGTGGCGGGCTGTATTTCGGCAGGCAATTGCAGCATGAAGCCGTCTCCTTCACGCCACACCAGGGAGGTAGCCAGCAGGCGTCCTTTCGGCGTGCAGTAGCCGGCAAGCCGCGCCAAGCCGGGCTTCAGGTTCTGGATATCGTTAGTCAACTGATTGTGGAGAAAGGCGGCTGCATCTTCGCCGCTTGCCCGGATCAGGGCGAACTCAGGCAGCGGGGCAACGAAGCCGGTTGCGGGCGTGATATCGGTCTCATCGGTAAAACCGTTGACCGCATTCCGGTCGTCATTGAGCCGGGCTCCCTGCTCGGCAAGAAATTCAAGCCAGTTGTTCATTGTTCAGCGAGATAAGGTTTGAGATGTATATCGTCGCCGGGAAGACAGTTCTAGTACACTTCCCGGCGAAACGATTAAAAGCGGCCGCCCGGCCGTTTCCGCGATTATAGAGGCGGGCGAAAAAGCCCGTCGTCCGAATATGAAATTCATTCTCAAACTGGTGGGGCTGATCGTGCTGGCTGCGGTGCTCGGCGCTGTGTCAGTGCTTTACTGGGCGAGGCAACCGATCCTGCCGGCTTCGTCCGCAGTCGTTCCTTTCGAAATAGCAGCCGGAAGCAGCGTGAGAAGCAGTGCGCGTCAGATCGCTCTGGCCGGCATACCCTTGAATCCATGGCTGTTCGAGGCGCTCGCGCGGGCCAGCGGTAAGGGCGCGCGCCTGAAAGCCGGTTTCTACGAGCTCAAACCCGGCACGACGCCGCGGGGTCTGATCACGCAAATGGTCCGTGGTGAGTTCGCCCAGGAGTCGCTTACCGTCATCGAAGGCTGGACCTTCGCCCAGATGCGCCAGGCTGTCGCGGCGCACCCGGCGCTCAAGCATGACACGCTGACGCTGTCGGACAGCGAGCTGTTGGCGCGGATAAGCACCGATTTTCAGCATCCGGAGGGCTTGTTCTTTCCCGATACCTATCTTTTCGCGAAGCGTTCCAGCGAAATGCAGATATACAAACAGGCTTATGCGCAGATGATGCAGCGCCTGAACCAAGCCTGGGAGGCGCGCGATCCGTCCTTGCCTTACCAGTCGCCCTACGATGCATTGAAGATGGCGTCCATCGTGGAAAAGGAGACCGGGCGTAAATCCGAGCGGAACATGATTGCCGCGGTCTTCGTCAACCGCCTGAAACTGGGCATGCCGCTTCAGACCGATCCGACCGTCATCTACGGCATGGGTGAGCGCTTTGGAGGAAATATCCGTAAAAAGGATCTGCAGACCGACACTCCCTACAACACCTATCTTCGCCTGGGTTTGCCACCGACCCCCATCTCGCTGCCTGGCGCGGAATCACTGGCCGCCACCTTCAATCCGGCACCCACCGACGCGCTGTATTTCGTTGCCCGGGGCGACGGTTCGAGCTATTTTTCCAACAATCTCGACGAGCACAATCGCGCAGTCGGCCGTTATCAACTGGGACAAAAATAAATGGGGCGAGGGAAGTTCATCACATTTGAAGGCATAGACGGCGCAGGAAAATCCACCCATATCTCATTCGTCTGCGATCTGTTGCGCAGCATCGGGAAAAACGTGGTGTCCACGCGTGAACCGGGAGGCACGGAACTGGGCGAGGCGCTGAGAGAGCTGTTGTTGCATCGGGCCATGCATCTTGAAACCGAGGCGCTACTGATGTTTGCCGCGCGGCGTGAGCATATCGCACAGGTGATAGAACCTGCGCTGGCTCGAGGCGACTGGGTAGTGTCCGACCGCTTCACCGACGCCAGCTTCGCTTACCAGGGCGGCGGCCGCGGCATGGATCTGAAGAAGCTCGACGTTCTTGAGCAATGGGTGCATCCGACGCTTCAGCCTGACCTGACACTTCTGTTCGACGTTCCGCTGGAGGTGGCAAGGGCGCGGCTGGATGCGTCGCGAAACCTGGACAAATTCGAACAGGAAAAGGCCGGTTTCTTTGCCGCGACACGCGAACAATATCTTTGCCGGGCCCAGCAGTATCCTGCCCGCTTCCGGATAATCGACTCCACGCGCAGCATTGCCATTATTCATAAAGAACTTGAAACATTGATCTCAACTATTTGATTCATAAATGTAAGTTTGCAATATTAATGTGAATTCTCTGAAAAACTCTTAAGTGATTGAATAGAAATGGCAAGTCTCTTCCCTTGGCACCAGGCGGCGTGGAAAAGCCTGACGGCTCTGCGCGAGCGGATGCCGCACGCCGTGCTGCTGCACGGACCAGCCGAGACCGGCAAGCGGGAATTCTCCGAGGCATTTGCCAAGTCCTTGCTGTGCGAAAATCCCTTGGCCGGCGGCCATGCATGCGGCGAATGCGTGTCCTGCGGGTGGGTTGCGCAATACAGTCATCCTGATTTCAGGCGCGTGAGGCCCGAAGCGCTGGAGGAGCAGGTGGGGGACGAAAGCGACGAGGAAGGCGGCGAGAAGAAGACAGCGAAAACCTCGAAAACACCGTCCAAGGACATCAAGATTGATCAGGTGCGGGGGCTGTCGGATTTTCTGAACGTATCTACCCACCGGCAAGGTTTCAGGATTGTCTTGATGTACCCCGCCGATGCGCTGAATTCGGCGGCCGCCAACGCGCTGCTCAAAATGCTGGAAGAGCCGCCGCCGTCCACGATCTTCATCCTCGTGACCGATAGCCTGGACCGCTTGCTGCCGACCATACTTTCGCGCTGCCGCAAGTTCGCCTTGCCGATGCCGGCTAAAGCGGAGGCATTGCAGTGGCTGCAACAGCAGGGGGTCAAGGAAAGCGACGCACGTCTGGCCGAAGCCGGCGGCGCGCCCTTGGCGGCCCAGGCGTCTGCGATGTCTGAAGACAGCGATAGTGTCTCGCTGTTCATTAACGAATTGATACGGCCTTCGTCAGCCACGGCACTGAAGGCGGCCGAAGCGTTGCAAAAGACGCCGGTCGTAGGCCTCGTGACGGTCATGCAACGGTGGCTTTACGATCTTTTTTCTGTCAAACTCGCTTCGGAAACACGTTATTACCCACGTTACAGAAAAGAACTTGATTTGCTGGCCGCGCGCATCGATGCGGCAGCGCTGATGAAGGCGACAAAGTCGATGAATGAACGACGCGCTATTGCGGAACATCCACTGTCGCCGAAGCTGTTCATCGAAGACATGCTGCTGGATTATTCGGCGCTTTTTGTGAAATGAGTGAGTTCTAGAGGCTGCAGATGACGGACACAACCGAAAAAACTGGTGCAGCAACGACCGGCGGTGTAGCCCGTCCGTCCGTATTGTCCCTGCCCATCAAGGAAAAATCCGCTTTATATGCAGCCTACATGCCATTCCTTGCGCACGGCGGCATCTTCGTTCCAACCACCAAGCCCTACAAGATTGGCGACGAGATCTACCTCATTCTCACCTTGCTGAACGATCCTACCAAGTATCCGATTGCCGGCAAGATCGCCTGGGTGACGCCGGCCGGCGCCAACAACAACAAGGTTCAGGGAATCGGCGTGCACTTCGCTTCGGATGAAAGCGGTGTGCGGGTCAAGCAGCGCATTGAAGAACTGCTGGGCTCGGCACTCGGTTCGACGCGGGCAACCCATACTTTCTAGGCACGCGTAAAAGTGCGGTTTTTTCGCCGTGCCGCTCAGCCGGCTGATCTGCCGGCGATTGTCTCCATCTATAACCACACGATTCCTTCCCGCAAGGTGACGGCCGACCTGGAACCGGTGTCGGTAGCCTCGCGAGAAGCGTGGTTTGCAGAACACGCAGCTGCCAACCGTCCTTTGTGGGTGGCCGAAGACGATGAAGGACACATCGCCGCCTGGCTTTCCTTTTCCGACTTCAACCGCCGTCCTGCCTATGCCGGCACGGCGGAACTGTCGATCTATGTACGCGAAGACTGCCGCAGGCAGGGGCTGGGCCGGCAATTGCTTGCGGACGCAATTGAGGTTGCCCCGAAACTGGGCCTCCATAGTCTAATCGGGCTGATTTTTGGCCATAACCAGCCCAGCCTTTCCCTGTTCAACGCCTTCGGTTTCACCTCCTGGGGCATGCTTCCCCGCGTAGCTGTCATGGATGGGCGCGAGTACGACCTGGTCATCGTCGGACGGCGCGTGGACTGAGCACGCAATTCCGGCGCGCTGCGTACAATAACGGCATGTATATCGATTCTCACTGCCATATCAATTTCCCCGAACTGTCGGTTCGCCTGCCGGACATCCTCACCAACATGGCCGCAAACGGCGTGACACACGCGCTGTGCGTATCGGTCAATCTGCCTGAATTTCCGCAGGTGCTGGAACTGGCGGACCGGCATGAACAGATCTATGCGTCGGTCGGCGTCCATCCGGACTATGAAGACACGCCGGAGCCGGATGTGGCGCAGCTGGTCGGCCTGTCGAACCATCCGAAAATCGTTGCAATCGGAGAAACCGGACTGGACTATTACCGCCTCGAAGGCGATCTCGAGTGGCAGCGCGAACGCTTTCGCACACATATCCGCGCTTCCCGCGAAACCGGCAAACCCCTGATCATCCATACGCGTTCCGCATCGGAAGATACGCTACGCATCATGCGCGAAGAAGGAGCCGGCACCACGGCCGGCGGTGCCGGCGGCGTGATGCACTGCTTTACCGAGTCGATGGAAGTTGCCGAGCGTGCGATGGAAATGGGTTTTTTCATCTCATTTTCCGGCATCGTAACGTTCCGCAGCGCGAAGGAGCTGCAGGAGGTCGCGCGGGCGGTGCCGCTGGAAAGAATGCTGATCGAGACCGATTCGCCGTATCTCGCGCCAGTGCCCAAGCGCGGCAAGGTCAATGAGCCGGGGTGGGTGAAGCATGTCGGCGAATTCGTCGCACAGTTGAAGGGCGTGCCGGCGGAGGAAGTGGCGCGGCAGACCAGCGACAATTTCTTCTCGCTGTTCAAGGTGCCGAGAGCCTGACCGCAATGGCGGATGTCCTGCTTGTCATTGGATATCGTGCTTCGCACTCATTACCGAAATCAGAATACGCCAACGAGACCACACGACTGAAGTGATCGCCAGCTCGATTGGGTATCGATTCCCAAACAGTAGTGATTTCAGTCTGAATTTCCTATTCGCAACCTGAAGAGATGAAATGGAGAGGTATGGTCTGGATCGACGGCTGCTGCGTGGCCATCGGAAATTAAATTCGTCAACTTTTGTGTCGTATTGCCGTTAACTTTCATGGAAGCAGCTACACTGATTCCAGTCACTGTCCATCCATGAATGGAGTTGCCATATGACCATCACCATCGCACGATCTCATGCCATCTACGATATCGACGCGGTGCAGACAGCCCAAACGCGGGCGAAGGCAATGCAATCGGCTGAGCTCGATGCCTTTTATGACCAGATGCTGGCTTTGGGCGCTGAGCGCTTCGTTACTACACCCTCATCCCCTGACGCACTCGATCCTCTTTACGACGAATGCCCGAATTTCGGAGAAGTGCTGGATGACATGAGCCGCTATGTGGGCCTGGCGCTGGCCGGTGGTTCCAGCTTCCATCTCACTCCGGTCCTGCTGCTAGGCGACCCCGGCGTCGGCAAGACGCACTTCGGCAAGCGCCTTGCCGCGGCGCTCGCAACCGAATTCGAATTCATCAGCATGAATGCCCTGTCGGCGGGCTTCGTCATCACCGGCAGTTCGTCAAGCTGGAAAGGCGCGAAATGCGGCAAGGTGGCGGAACGCCTGGTGCGAGGTAAATTCGCCAATCCCGTCGTGCTGCTGGACGAGGTGGAAAAGGCCACGGGCTCCACTCAGTCCGATCCGCTGGCAGCGTTGTACCAGTTGCTCGAACCCGAAACCTCACGCAATTTCCACGACGAATACATCGACCTCGACCTGGATGCCAGCCAGGTATTCTGGGTACTGACCGCGAACAGCCTGGAAGGCATACCGGAACCGCTGCTCAACCGCATGTCCGTATATGAGGTGCCCACCCCGACATCCGAGCAGGCCGCTTCCATCGGCGAGCGCATCTATGCCGGTCTGCTGAAGGAACTGAATCTGACGCGGTTCGACGCAGAGCTCAACGCGTCTGTCCTTGAAAAGCTGGCCGACATTTCCCCGCGCGACATGCGCAAGGCCTTATTCGATGGGCTCAGTTATGCCGTTGCAGCGGGACGCGTAAGCCTTCTTCCCGAGGATGTGAAGGTCAGGGCAGAACCCGGCAAACGAAAAATCGGCTTCTGAACCCGCGGAGCGGCAGCGCAAGAACGGTTGTGAAGGTTCACGCTTTCTTTTGCGGAAGGCGAAACCATGTCTGTCCGTCATCGTCGAAAATGAGTCAGGAACATTTTCATTTCGACAATGACGTCACTTTCTCGCGCTTCCGGTTCTATGCAGGAATCGGGCACTCCTATTCTTCAGGCCGGCAGAAACTGCTGGAAGATTGCACACGCGAATCGGTTTGCGCTGCTGGTGGATGCGGATGCCTACTTCCGGGCGGTTCGAAGCGCGATTGCGCAAGCACGCCATAGCGTCTTCATACTGGCATGGGACATCGACAGCCGCACGAAGCTCGTTCCAGGCGGCGCGAACGATGGCTTTCCCGAACCGTTGGGAGAGTTCCTTGAGGCAGTGCTGGCGGCCAGACCCGACCTGCGGATATACATCCTCAACTGGGATTTCGCGGTGCTTTACGCGCTCGAGAGGGAACGGAAGCCGGTTCAGAAATTCGGTGCCTCGCATGACCGCCTGCAGTTCCATATGGATGACCGCCATCCCAGCAGCGCGTCGCATCATCAGAAAGTGGTGGTCGTGGACGACGCGCTGGCATTCGTGGGAGGCCTGGACCTGACGCGCTGCCGCTGGGACACGCCAGCCCATGCCTGCGACGCGCCGCTGCGTCGTGACGCTGAGGGCAAACCTTATGCGCCTTTCCATGACGTGCAGGCCCTGGTAGATGGCGATGCCGCCGGCGCGCTAGGCGAACTGTGCCGGCTGAGATGGACCCGCGCCACCGGGCACCAACCGGTCGGGCCCTGCGAAACCAAGGCTGCGGATGCCTGGCCGGCCGGCTTGGCGCCGGACATCTCTGATGTCGACGTTGCGATCGCCCGTACTGAACCCGTCTATGAAGACGAGGAGGGCGTATTCGAGGTCAGGCAACTGCATCTCGACCTCATCGCTGCTGCGCGGCGCTACCTGTTCTTCGAGAACCAGTATTTCACCTCGTCGCTGATCGCCAATGCCCTGGCAGAAAGGCTGCGCGAGAAAGACGGCCCCGATGTGCTGGTCATTTCGCCCCATACGCAGAGCGGCTGGCTCGAGGACGCGACGATGGGCGTGCTGCGTGCCCGAATTCATCGAAGTCTGAAACAGGCGGACGCCTACGGCCGTTATGGCATGGTCTGTCCGCATCTGCCGGGGCTGGCCGAGGGCTGCCTTAACGTGCACAGCAAAGTATTCGCAGTGGATGACCGCATCTTCGGAGTAGGTTCCGCCAACCTCAGCGCGCGGTCGATGTCACTCGACACCGAATGCCATCTTGCAATCGAGGCGCCGCCGGAAGAAGAAGAGGGCGGACGTATACGAAGCGCAATCGTCGCCATGCGAAACCGCCTGCTGGCCGAACACCTGGACTGCGAAGCAGCGGTCATCAACCGGCAGGTCGCGGAACGGGGAGGCTTGCTCCAGGCTGTGAATGCCCTGCGCACCGACCAGCGCTCGCTGAGGCCGCTCGATCCGCCGCTGAATGATGATCTCGATGCACTGATCCCGGATTCGAGGCTGGTCGACCCTGAAGAGCCCATCGACGTCGACAGCGTGTTATCCGAACTGCTCACTCAGGATGCGCGGCGCAGGACACCCGGCCGCCTGGCCGCTCTCGGCGTCTTTGTCGCGGTTCTGGCCTTGTTGGCCATCATCTGGCGCGTCACGCCACTGCGCGACGTGATCAACCTCGCTTCGATGATCAACCTGGTTCGCGGGCTCGATGCACTGCCGTATACGCCCGTAGCGGTAATCGCGGGGTACGCAGTGGCTGGCCTGCTGATGATTCCGGTGACACTGCTGATTGCAGTGACCGGCATCGTCTTCGGCCCGGTGCTGGGCGGTGTCTACGCGCTCACCGGCGCGGTGCTGAGCGCCGCGGTCAGTTACGGAATCGGCATGTGGCTGGGACGCGATGCGGTGCGACGAATGGTAGGCGCAAGAATCAACCGCCTCAGCAAGCGCATATCGCAGCAGGGGATTGTGGCCATGATGGTGATCCGCTTTCTTCCGATAGCGCCCTTTACGCTAGTCAACATCGTGGCCGGTGCCTCGCACATCCGTTTCCGCGATTTTCTGATCGGCACGCTGCTGGGCATGATGCCGGGTATTTTTGTAACGGTAACCTTCGTTCATCGTCTGGTGGAAGCAATACGGCATCCCAGCGCGGCCACCATCACCGGACTGCTCGCCGCAGTGGCGCTGCTGATCACGGTGGCGGTAGGCCTGCAGCGCCTGTTCGAGAGAAAGGAAGGCGGTGCCGCGCAATGACGGAGGAGGCACAAGCCGCGCCGGCCGCCGGCACCTCCGTCTGGCCGCTGACGATCGCCACCTATAATATCCACGGCGCTGTGGGTGCGGATGGCCGTTTCGATCCCGGTCGCATTGCCGACGTATTGCGCGAAATTCAGGCCGACATTTTCGCCCTTCAGGAAGTGCCTCTCGGCGGAAGAGGGCCAAACGTCCTGTCCCTGCTGCAGGAAGCAACGGGCATGCACGCGGTAGAGGCGCCGGCCTTGAGCACGCTGCACTACCGCTATGGCAATGCCATTCTGACGCGCTTTCCTTTGATTAACATGCGCTGGATAGATATCTCCTTCGGCAGCCGTGAGCCGCGCAGCGCCCTGGATGCCGACCTGGATTGCCATGGCCAGCCATTACGCATTGTTGCTACTCATCTCGGCCTGCGGCCGGCCGAGCGCCGCGACCAGATAAAAAAACTCCTGCAGGTATTTAACACGCATCGCATGCCGGTGGTCCTGCTGGGCGACCTGAACGAATGGTTCGTATGGGGGCGCCCGCTGCGTTGGCTGATTTCTCATTTTCAGCGTGTTCCCGCACCAGCCACGTTTCCTTCACGCTGGCCCATCTTCGCGCTCGACCGGATCTGGATCCGCCCACGCGACCGCCTGGTGCACGTCAGCGTGCACAAAACCCCGCTCTCGCGCATTGCCTCGGATCACCTGCCTTTGATTGCGCATATCGACGG
>JAQSWC010000032.1 GCA_029266815.1 Paucimonas sp. | reverse complement strand
CCGGCTGTGCGGATGCGGCCGGATGTCCAGGTGAAGGTCTGGCCTTCATTGCCGCCGGCAGCAGTGCCGGTGAAGTCTTCCTTGCGGGCCGTGATGATCAGGTTGCCGTCTTCAACGCGGACGTTTTCCGTACGGTCGGTGTAGTACTCGAGCTCGTTGTTGCCCCAGCCGGGGTTGCCGACAACGGCGCCGTTGCCGAGCTGGTAGCCCCATTTGGCGGAGTCGAGAGTGGTGCCGTCGAATTCATCGGCGAAAACGGGAGTGGCCGTGGGTGTCGGAGTCGGTGTGGGTGCGGGGGTTGGGGTCGGCGATGAACCGCCGCCACCGCCGCAGCCTGTCAGCGCGGCACTGGCTACCAAAAGCGCAGCGCCCAGCCGTGTCGACAGCGACGGAAATAAAATCTGTTGCAACATTTTCTATGTCTCCTGGGAACGGATCGGGGAAAAGGGGAGGGAAGTGAAAGCGCTTTCATGGTATCCGCTTATATTGCAGTCTGTCAATTTGAATGACCGGTTTTGCGATGTTCAGGTCAAGTAATTGATGAGTCAGGGGAGTGGCGTTAAAGATGCGAAACGAGTTACGCCCTACAGTCTCTGCGCGGAAGCTCATTACCTATCCACGAACTCAAAAGCCCACTGAACCAGCCGAGCTTGGCATGGCGTCTGCTGCAGTTTTAAAGTGTGCGTATGATCGGTTCGCTCGAACCGGTACATGCAAGGAAACACCTAACCGTGAACAAACCGTAAATAAAGGAGAGTGGCAATGACGAAGAACACGATCTGCCTGTGGTACAACCATGACGCCGAAGAAGCCGCGAATTTTTACGCAAAGACCTTTCCCGACAGCTCAGTCGATGCCGTTCATCGCGCACCCTCCGATTACCCCGGCGGTAAGGAAGGACAAGTCCTCACCGTCGAGTTCACGGTATTCGGCATTCCATGCCTGGGCCTCAACGGCGGTGATGTGTTCAGGCATAGCGAAGCCTTTTCCTTCCAGATCGCCATCGACAGCCAGGAAGAGACCGACCGCTACTGGAATGCCATTGTCGGCAACGGCGGCGCAGAGAGCGCGTGCGGCTGGTGCAAGGACAAATGGGGCCTGTCGTGGCAGATCACGCCGCGTGTCCTGACCGATGCGATGGCCCAGGGCGGAGACGTAGCCAAGCGCGCGTTCGCGGCGATGATGGAAATGCAGAAGATAGACGTCGCGAAGATCGAAGCGGCAGTACGCGGCTGAGGCATATTTGATCTATCTGTATTAGGAAGGGCGCCATCCAACGGCTGCTTTTCCCGGACAGGTACGCAGCCCTGCGCTGATGAGCGCCGCTCGCAATCCAGCTTTCCCGCGCAATCTCGATACGGCAAAAATCCGCTAAACTGCCGCCTCACGCAGCAGCACGCGCCATGCCGCGCCGTTGCGGCCGGCAAGTCAAAGACCCACTTTTCGTCCACGTCCATGATCAAAAGCTACCAGGCACTCGAATCCCGATACGAAGGCATGCAATACCGCTTCTGCGGCAAAAGCGGCCTCAAGCTTCCCGTTCTCTCGCTCGGCCTCTGGCACAACTTCGGCGACGCCACGCCGATCGACACGCAGAGAAGCATGCTGCGCACCGCCTTTGACCTCGGCATCACTCACTTCGACCTCGCTAACAACTATGGGCCGCCGTACGGCAGCGCAGAGCGCAACTTCGGCCAACTCTTCAAAGAAGACTTCAAGCCGTATCGCGACGAACTGATCATCTCCACCAAGGCCGGCTGGGACATGTGGCCCGGCCCTTACGGCCAGGGCGGTGGATCGCGCAAATATGTGCTCGCCAGCGTGGACCAGAGCTTGCAGCGTATGGGCCTGGACTACGTGGACATCTTCTATTCCCACCGCTTCGATCCCGAAACGCCGCTGGAAGAAACCGCCGGCGCGCTCGCCACTGCAGTCCAGCAGGGCAAGGCCCTGTACATCGGCATCTCGTCCTACTCTGCGGCCAAGACCGCCGAGATGGCAAGCCTGCTGCGTGAATGGAAGGTGCCGTGCCTGATCCACCAGCCTGCCTACAACATGCTCAATCGCTGGATCGAGCGCGAACTGCTCGACACGCTGGAAAAGGAAGGCATCGGCTGCATCGCCTTCACCGCGCTGGCGCAGGGCCTGCTGAGCGACAAGTACCTGAACGGCATTCCTACCGATTCACGCGTCAACCGCCCAGGCGGCGCATCGCTCTCGAAGAACCACCTGAGCCCTGAAAACCTGAAGCGCGTAAGCGCGCTGAACGAAATCGCCAAGGCGCGCGGCCAAAGCCTCGCGCAGATGGCCTACGCCTGGGTGCTGAGAGACCCGCGCGTGACCACCACGCTGGTCGGCGCCAGCAGCGCAAAGCAGATCACTGAAAACGTCGGCGCGCTCAAGAACCTGGAATTTTCAAAGGAAGAGCTGGCAGCAATAGATGTGCATGCGCAGGAGAGCGGTATCAACCTGTGGGAAAGGCCGTCCAGCGATCAGAAGCCGTAAGAAGACTCAAAACAGTTTACAGACCGGGACAAAGAAACGGGGCCGAACGGCCCCGTTTTTCTTGTCAGTGAAAAACTTCAGCTCTGTCGCTGTCCCCTGAAATACCACGATGTAACGTATGCGCTGGACGGCCAAGCCGTATGACGTCATCCACAGCCGACAAGGTCTCCTTCGGCACGTCATCTGTGCAGATTCCAAGGACTTTCAATGTCGGCTGTAATGCCCGGGCAGTTTGTAGAAACGAGTTTTCTGTTGGCGAGAACTGGTCATCAACAGGGATGAGCATCAGATCAAATCGTTTCTCTTCCAGGTGATGCTGCGCCAGGGCGAAGTTACCTGTCGTGATGACGGCATAGCCGTGCATTTTTAACACCTTGGACAAAGTAGAGCTGGATAAGGGATCGGGATCGACGATCAGAACCACATCAGGCGTAGGCAACATAGGAGTAAGTGAAATGGGAATGACAGGCTTAGGGAATAGCCTAGACCAACTTTCTCCATAGAAGTTTCAATCAGGAACTAAGTTGCGTGTTGCGTCGTGCGTTCACAATTTGATGAGCCATGAGCAGAATGCGTCATTGCCTTCGGCGATAGGGAGATTTCCGGAATCCGTCAGGTTCGTTTGCCAGATCTGGAATTTCCTCCGCAGGAAATAAATCACTCAGTGGAATTTCCGTTCCGGATTTTTCCACTCCATGTGAATAGATCTTTGCCCCTGCGCGAATTAAAAATTCCATTTCATCGGCAGTCAGCTTTGAAGATATCGTCGTAAGCAGTTCAGCCATCTCGGCGGCAAAATTGCAATCATCAATGTCGGTAGTTGCGTTTTCTTCCCGCATCATCAGAGCCATAATGCTGTACTTGGACATGTTTTTCTTTCCCTAAAAAATGAAAGACAGCGTTCGGGGTAGGGAGTTCGAATCCGGGTTGGATTTATGTGGGCGACGGCAAGCAGTGCGCAAGACGTTCTTTTACGCGTGGAGCCTATCCGCCGCGGATCGCGGCGGCAGTGCGCTTAGCTCCCGCGGCTGAAGACGTCGTCGCCGGACATCGGCCTGCAATCGATATCGGTGCGTTACGGCTGAAAGGTCCACTCGACCGTATCCGCCAAGGCATCCGTCGTCGCCTCGATGCGATTGTTGCCGGGCACCAGCTTCACCTTCCACCGCGCGACGCGATCCACCACCAACTGCGGCCCGAGATCCTGGCCATTCATCCGCAAGCTCACCGTCTGCTGGTTGCTGTACACCTTCACTTCCACCTCCGCCGTCTTGCGCAGCGTATGCCGGCGCGAGGTGATGTACACCATCGGCTTGGTCGTCCAGTTGGCCTGGTACCAGAAATAGGCGTCCTTCTTCACCTTGCGGTCGTAGGTGATCAGCCCCTTGTCGTTGATGCCGATGCTGTCGCCTTCCTTGCGCCCGGCCGAGGCGAAATCGAAGCCCACCCAGATGTAGTTCGCCCACAGCCACGGCCTGGCTTCAAGCTGCTTCCAGGCCGACTCGTGATACAGCGTCTGGTACTGCTCCGGATGCCAAGGGCCGTCGTGCTGCGGCTTTTGCGGCGGATCTTCCTGCTGCTTCACGCTCGCACCCGCGCCGTATTCGGAAATTGCCTGCGGCGTGGTCGGGCGCTTCGCGCGGTTGGCGTCCATCCAAGGGCCGAAATCGGCAAACTCGCCGTTGTACCAGCCGAAATAGATGTTCGAAGCGATCGCATCGGAATGCGAAGACTGCGGCCCGTCGATCTCGCTGCAGCAGTTGGCATAGGCGGTCGGCCGCGTCGGGTCTTCCTCCTTCGCGATCTTCTGCAGGGCAGCCAGCGTGCGGGCGCTGTCCTCATCCACCTTCAGCACTTCATTCCCGATGCCCCACACGAACACGGAAGGGTGGTTGATGTTCTGCCGGATCAGCTCGCGCAACTGCTGCTGGATATTGGCCTGGAACGCCTCCGACGCATTCACCGCGTTCACCAGCGGAATCTCGGTCCAGATCAGGTAGCCCTTGCGGTCGGCCAGGTCGTATTCATGCTGCGCATGCTGGTAGTGGGCGAAGCGCATGCCGGTGTTGCCGATGTCGTCGAACAGGGCAAAGTCCTCATCGATTTCGGCGTCCGTTACGGCAGGGCCCTTGCCGGGGCGGACGGTGTGGTGAAGATTCACGCCATGCACGTCATAGACCTTGCCGTTGAGCAGCAGCCCCTTGTCGGGATCGAGGCGGATATCGCGGATGCCGACGTTGAACGACACGCGGTCGAGCGGCGCCGGCTTGGCAGCTTCCGCCACGAGTTCGACTTCGCTGGTGTACAGATAGGGATCGTCCACACCCTGCCACAGATGCGGCGCATCCAGCACGGTATCGAGCGACACCGGCGTCACCGCCTGCGGCGGCAGCGTCACGGCCTTGCTCACGGTCGCCACCGCCTTTTGTTTCGCATCGCGCAGCCGCACCACCAGCTTCACCTTCGCTGCCTGCTTGCGGTCGTTCGCCAGCCGCGCCGTCCAGTTCAGCGCCGCGCTCTTCGCCGTCACGTCCATCGCCTTAAAGGCCACGCCGGACGAACCGTAGTCGAGCATATCGAAATGCACATCCCGCGTCGTCACCAGGCGCACGCTGCGGTACAGCCCGCCGAACACGGTGAAATCGCCGCTCAGCGGCGCTACATGAGGGAGCTTGGAATTGTCGGCCCTCACCGCAACTAGGTTGGAGCCCGCCTTGATATGGGGCGTGATGTCGAAGCGGAAGCCTGCATAACCGCCTTCATGGCGGCCGACATTGGTGCCGTTGATCCACACGTCCGTTGCTAATGCAGCGCCGTCGAATTCGATATAAGTGCGCTTGTTGGCGGCTGTCTTGGGTAATGTCACTGTCCGGCGATACCAGGCGGGGCCGCGATAGGTATTGGCATCCAGTCCATCGTCCGCGTTGTAACTGTGGGGAAGATCGATTGTCTTCCACATCTTGCCATCGATATTCGTGGAATTACCATCGGTCGCATCGCTGCGCAGGAAATGCCAGTTTGCATCGAGCGAGAGGATATCCCGAGCGCCATTTTGTGGCCTTGTATCTGCAAGAGAAAACCGGGGTAAAAGCGCCGTCACGATGACACCCAGTGTCAAAAACATCCGCATCGTCACTGATCGCATTGTCATCTCCTGAATAGATTGTTATCGCTCTTGCCATATCGCCCACGGTCACAGTTGCTGGACGGTCGCATACTACGCTCTCGCCCTGCCCGGTCTCTCAAAAAGGGCAAGCCCAGTATTTTGACATTTATTGAAAGCGGTTTCATATTACTCGCCAATCGAGATGGTTGTTGCGAAACGGCAATACATTTATTGCTAATACTTAAAAACTGTAGAAGCGTTGCATGCAGTTCGACCTGCGGTGGCGCACCGGTCTATTGGCCGCATTTGTTTTCGACGGTGACGAGGATTAATGAAGGCTGATACCGGTTCCATGAGCGGATGAACATACTGGAGACCACCATGCCACTACCTGTTTTCGTAAGCATCGACATCTGCCGGCTCAGCCGTGCAGCCCTGGCCGTTGGGTTCGCGCTGGGCGCATCCTCTGCAATCGCACAGCAATGCGCGAGCACGACGCCCACCTTTGCCGACGAATTCAACGGAACGGCGCTCGACACGACCAAATGGGAAATCCAGACGGGTGACGGTTGCAGCTACGGGATTTGCGGCTGGGGAAACAATGAGTTGCAGTCCTATCAGGCTGCCAATCTGACCGTCGCCAACGGTATTCTTACGATCACTGCCAAGAAGCAAAGAGTTGGTGCGAAGTCTTACACGTCTGGCCGTATCCGTACCTTGAACAAGGGCGGCCAATGGACTCACGGCCGGTTCGAAGCGCGTATAAAAACGCCGAAGGGGAGCGGCATGTGGCCGGCGTTCTGGATGCTTCCTGCCAATACCAACGTTTCCTGGCCTGCCAGCGGTGAGATCGATATCCAGGAAACCACCGGGCAAAAACATATGATCACTTCCGGAGTCATTCACTATGGCTCATCGAACGCAAACCACCAGTGGCTGGGTTCCGAGATTTTCAAACAGCCGGATAGCTGGGCTGACGCCTTTCATACCTATGCCGTCCACTGGAGCCCGAATAAGATCAGCTGGTACGTTGACGACATGTTGTTCGCGACACGGACACCGGCAGACCTGTCGAACTCCGCGGACTGGACATTCGAGAACTACAAGTACTACCTTATTCTGAATATGGCCGTGGGCGGTAACCTCGGCGGCAAGGTGGACGACACCGCATTGCCGCAGACACTGCAGGTGGACCACGTGCGCGTATACGATTATCCTCAACCCTCCTTGAGCGGACCGCACATTGTTGAACCAAATACGACCGCGACTTACAAGATCGTTGACCAAGTAGGAACCGGAGCCACGTACAGCTGGACCTCGCCAACCGGCCAGACATCGACGTCCAACAGTCTGACCGTGAATTGGGGCACCATCGGTGGCGCCGTCGCGGTAAAGATTACCGACAGCTGCGGCAGCTTTACCAAGACCATTCCAGTTGCAGTGTCGCCGGTACTGGCAAAGCAGGTGACGCTGGACGACTACGAAGGCACACGCAACATTACCTACACCAAGCAGACCGGCACGTTCAGCCCGTCAACGCCGAACCCCGCGCCCGATGCGGTGAACGGCTCATCAGCGGTGCTTAAATACGTGCGCAGCGCGACCACGCAGTATGACCTGATTACGGGCAGCACCACCAAGATTCCGGATGCGTCGTTCTATATCCGGGGCGACAAGGCGTTTTATCTTGACGTCTACACCTCGGCGCCGGTAGGCACGCCCATCCTGATCCAGCTGGAGAACAACAGGGTGGCGACAGCGACCAATTACCCGTCCGGCAGGCATTCAAAGTACCTCGCGCACACCACGGCGCAAAACAAATGGCAGCGCTTGAAGTTCCTGCTGAACGACCGCATCGACGGCGCCACGTCTGACGTGTCGGTCAACCAGATGGTACTGATGCCCAATCCGAATTCCTATACGGGAGACACCTATTATTTCGACAATTACGCGATTTACGGCCACTAAGATCCGTCTCATTTGTGCAATCTGAGATATGGCCTGGATTCCGCCGCCGGATCGGTCGAAGGCGCGGCGGATACAAAAGTCTCATGCCCAAAACAAAAAGCAACCAAATGGTTGCTTTTTGTTTTGGGGGCATCCATAATTTATGTGCAACCAATTTGTTGCGCAAAAAGGAGATGCTTTATGGAACACTTTCATCAAGAATTCACCGTTGCCTCATCGGCCGCTGTTGCCTATTCAGCTCTGACGAGCATCACCGGCCTGCGCGGCTGGTGGACCCAGGAATGCGACGGTGTGGCTGAGGTCAGCGGTGCCATTCACTTTCGCTTCGGGCCCGTCCACAAGGAAATGCGCGTCGAGCGGCTCGAACCAAACCGCGAGGTGCGCTGGGTCTGCACCAAGGCCTACATCGATATGCCGTCGCTGACCCGCAAGGATGAGTGGGTGGGCACCGAGATGGTGTTTCGCCTGAACGATGAAGGGAGCGGCCGCACGCGCATCGACTTCGAGCATGTCGGCCTCGTGCCGTCTTTCGAGTGCTACGGCATGTGCGTGAAGGGCTGGCGGTATTATCTGGGCAGCCTGCGGCAGTATCTGGAAACGGGCGCGGGTACGCCGCATCTGGCGGATGGATCGAAGTCGCAATGTCAGGAAAGGGCAGCAGCATGAGTGCCGTATTGGATACAGACCGCATTGAACGCAGCATTGTCATCAACGGTTCGCGCGAGCGCGTATGGCGTGCGCTGACGAACGCCGAGGAATTCGGCGCATGGTTCGGCGCCAATCTTGCCGGACAGGTATTTGAGCCGGGGCGGCATATTCAGGGGCCGATGACGTTGCCGGGTTGCGAACATCTTGTCTTCGATGCCGTGATCAATCGCATCGAACCGCAGGATCTGTTTTCCATGCATTGGCATCCTTATTCGGGCGAACCGGAGTCTGCCTACGTCGGCGAGGAGCCGACGCTGGTGACCTTCACGCTGAAGGAGGCGGGGGACAAGGGCATCCTGCTGACGGTCGTCGAGTCAGGCTTCGACAAGGTTCCGGCACATCGTCGCCGTAGGGCATTCGATATGCATTCGGAAGGCTGGGATTTCCAAATGAAGAACGTGGCGAGCTATGCCGGCGACGCGGAATAAGGCCGCGGGCGGCGGCCTGTCGGCGGCGGACATCGCCGCTTCGAACGAGGCGCTCGCCCCAATCTTCGCCGCGCTGGGCGATCCCACGCGGCTGAAGCTGGTGGCGCTTCTTTCGGAGGGCGGCGCTTATTCGATTTCGCAACTGACCGAAACCACCCACATCAGCCGCCAGGGCGTGACCAAGCATCTCGACGTGCTGGCCGGTGCCGGCGTGGTAAGCGACCTGAAGGCGGGCCGCGAGCGGCTGTGGCAACTGGAGCCGGAGAGGATCAACGAAGCAAAGCTCGCGCTCGAATCCATCGGCCGCGAATGGGAGCAGGCGCTGGGAAGGCTCAAGCGGTTTGTGGAGAAGGACGACTAGTTGTCTGCAGGCGCCGAAGGAAAAGAGCGCCGGAAGTCGAAATGAATGGAAAAGGCCTGCATCACATTCAACATGTCATGCAGGCCTTTTTTCGAGGGGCGGTAAAACCCGAATGGTATGATTCGCCGGCCAAAAATGGACATCTTGATAATGATTTCAAGTGCGTAGTGAACTTGGCGTCTTTTACGGAAAAGAATAATGAAAAACTGGGCTCCACTTGTTGCGCCTATCATCGCTATTGCACTTTTCGCGTGTGGTGGCGATAGGTCCACCTCTGACAGCACCTCATCGTCTGCACACCGGCTCCTTTCATCGACTACCGTTACGCCAAGCAGCGTCCAGTCGAATACGGACCATGAACAGATCATTAGTGGAAGCAATGAAGGTCGCGCGCTTTCCGCTCCCACCATTGCCGCGGACGGGCAGGGCAATATGATCGCCGTATGGGGACAGCAGGACGGAAACAGCTCGCACCTTTATGCCAATCGCTCGACTCCGGAAAATGGCTGGGGGACGGTAGAG
>JAQSWC010000031.1 GCA_029266815.1 Paucimonas sp. | reverse complement strand
TACCTGGATGTAAAGGCCTTGTCGATCGAAGTGCGCCAGAAGCTGAACAAGCATAGGCCGGAAACCCTGGGGCAGGCATCGCGCATTTCAGGCGTGACGCCGGCAGCGATTTCTCTTCTGCTCGTGTACCTGAAGAAGGGCGGATTCAAGGGGTTCGCGCTGGCGGATTCTACCGGCAGAGAGGCAGCGGCTTGACAGGAGCTGCCCTTTCCGCCGCGGATCATGCGGACTTGACCGCCGAACTGCGTCAGGGAGCGCAAGCCCTTGCCGTCGATCTCAGTGAAGCGCAGCTCGGAAAACTGATTGATTATGTTGCACTGCTGGTGAAATGGAACAGCGCTTACAATCTGACCGCCTTGCGCGAACCGCGGCAGATGCTGACGCACCATTTACTGGACTCGCTTGCGGTGGTGAAGTCCTTTGCCAGTGCCAGGCGAGTGCTTGATGTTGGCGCCGGGGCAGGGCTGCCGGGAATCGTCCTCGCAATCTGGGCGGCGGAGGCGCAGCCGCAAATGCGTGTGGAGCTGATCGACACGGTGCAAAAGAAAACCGCCTTCCTCACGCAAGTGAAGGCACAACTGAAGCTGGGCAATGTGGAAGTGCATGCCGGCCGCGTAGAGCACCTGGATGCTGGCCGTTTCGACGTCATCACGTCGCGAGCCTTTGCATCGCTGGAAGATTTCGTGTCATGGTCTGGCCATTTGCTGGAAACCGGAGGGCGTTTTATCGCGATGAAAGGCGTGATGCCCGAAGAGGAAATCGCGGCATTGCCGGCCGGCTGGAAAGTCAGTTCGACCGAAAAAATCGACGTGCCGGGACTGAAGGCCGAACGGCACCTGATCATGATTGAAAGAGGCTGAAGTACTGCAACAGAATCGCCGATCTTCCAAAAACCAATAACTATTCATAGCGCATAACAACATGGCCAAAATATTTTGCGTCGCCAACCAGAAGGGTGGGGTGGGGAAGACGACGACAGCCGTTAATCTCGCCGCGGGATTGGCGCAGCTCGAACAGCGCGTGCTGCTGGTGGATCTCGACCCGCAAGGCAATGCGACGATGGGCGCCGGCATCAACAAGTCCGACCTGCAGACTACGGTGTACCAGGTGTTGCTCGGCATGGCCGACGTCAAGGGTGCATGCAAGCGCTCCGAGGCGGGCAAGTTCGATGTATTGCCGGCTAACCGCGAACTGGCCGGCGCCGAAGTCGAAATGGGCGAGCTGGACAACCGCGAAACGCGCCTGAAGCAGGCACTGTCGGCTGTGAATGAAAACTACGACTTCGTGCTGATCGACTGTCCGCCGGCGCTGTCGATGCTCACGCTCAACGGCCTGTGCGCAGCGCACGGCGTGATCATTCCGATGCAGTGCGAATACTATGCGCTCGAAGGTTTGTCGGACCTTGTCAACACGATCAAGATCGTGCACGGCAAGCTCAATCCTGAACTGAAGATCATCGGCCTGCTGAGGGTGATGTTCGATCCGCGCGTGACACTGTCGCAGCAGGTGTCGGCGCAACTTGAGCAGCATTTCGGCGACAAAGTCTTCAAGACGATCATTCCGCGCAATGTGCGCCTGGCCGAAGCGCCGTCATACGGCGTGCCCGGCGTCTGCTTCGATCCTTCTTCGAAAGGCGCCCAGGCCTACATTGCCTTTGGGGCCGAGATGGTGGAAAGAATCCGGGCGCTATAGCTCCATGTCGGCAAGCACATTCATGCATTCCAAAAGTTTCTGAAAGCAATCATCATGGTCACGAAAAAACCCAAAGGACTGGGGCGCGGGCTCGACGCCTTGCTCGGCGGCGGCTCCGACAATACCGAGAGCGCATCCTCGAACGGCGCGGTTACCGTGCTGGCTGTCCATCAACTGCAGGCCGGCAAATACCAGCCCCGCACCCGCATGGACGAAGGTGCGTTGAATGAACTTGCGGCATCGATCAAGGCGCAGGGCCTGATGCAGCCGATTCTTGTTCGTTCCGTCGGTCAGCCGAACCGTTACGAAATCATTGCCGGCGAACGCCGTTTCCGCGCAGCGCAGCTGGCTGGGCTGGAAGAGGTGCCGGTGCTGGTCAAGGATGTCGACGACCAGGCTGCCGCCGCGATGGCGCTGATCGAAAACATCCAGCGTGAGGATTTGAATCCTCTGGAAGAGGCGCAAGGCATTCATCGCCTGATTACGGATTTTCATTTCACGCATGAGCAGGCCGCCGGCGCCGTAGGCCGTTCGCGCAGCGCAGTATCTAATTTATTGCGCCTGCTGAATCTGGCCAAGCCTGTGCAGACCATGCTGATGGCAGGCGATATCGACATGGGACACGCGCGGGCTCTGCTCGCTGTCGACAGCGCCAATCAGATTACTCTGGCCAACCAGATCGTGGCGAAGCGCATGTCGGTTCGCGAAGCGGAAAAACTCGTGGTGCGCACGACCACCGAACAGGCTGGCGCAGGAAAGCCGCGCAAGACCCAGGACAAATCGCGCGACATCACGCGCCTGGAAGAAGAGTTGTCGGATGCTTTGGCGACGCAGGTGTCGATCAAACTCGGCGCAAGGAACAAGGGGCAGTTGATCATCGACTTCGCCGATCTCGATGCGCTTGACGGCATTATCGCCAAGCTGCGAGAACCTGCCTGAAGGAAACTTCGTCCACAACCATCTAACCGGATTGCCAATTCGCAATCCGCGTCGGACAGCACTAGCAGACCGCATTCAATGCTTCATGAGAGTGCGCAAACGTTTGACGTCGTTTGTCGAAAGCCCTTATAATCCCGTGGCTTCACAGAACACTTCCCACGGATTCCACCTAGGCCCGAGAAGGCTGCCCGAAAAGGGAGGCCACGGGTTGCACGATTCAGGACTCACATGCTGCGCATCGTCCTTCTGCAACTGGGGGCTACAGGTTTAGTCGGCGTGATTGCCGGCTTTCTCGGCGGAGTGCCGGCGCTGTTGTCCGCGTTGCTGGGTGGACTGTGTTGTGTAGTGCCTAACGGCCTGTTTGCCTTGCGCTTGTTTTCGAATGCGCAAAAAGGATCGGCTGCCAATCCGATGGCTTTTTTCATCGGCGAATTTATCAAGATTATTTTGACGGTGGTGCTCCTTGGCACGGCCGCCTGGCTTTACCGCGATTTGAACTGGCTGGCGCTGATCGCCGCTTTCATCGTGGCGCTGAAAAGTTACATCATCTTATTATTTAGGCACTGACAATGGCAACTGGAACGGCAGCAGACGGCGCGGCGCACGCGCCAACCGCCTCGGAATATATTGTTCATCACCTGGGGCATCTCTCTACCAAGCACCAAGACAAGATCATTGATTTTTCAATCATCAACTTGGACACGGTGTTCTGGTCCGTCACAATGGGTATCATCGGCTGCCTGCTCATGTGGATGGCGGCACGCAAGGCCACTTCCGGCGTGCCGGGCCGTTTCCAGGCATTTGTGGAAATGGTTGTCGAGCTGGTCGAAGACCAGTCCAAAGCCATTGTTCACGGCAACCGCAGCTTCATTGCGCCACTTGCATTGACAGTATTCATCTGGGTATTCCTGATGAACTCCATGGACTTCCTGCCCGTCGACCTCTTTGCTTGGATTTTCAGCCTGGTCGGCCTTGGCGATCTCCACCATCGCGCCGTTCCCACCGCCGACCTGAACGGAACGCTCGGCATGGCACTTGGCGTATTTGCACTGATGATCTATTACAACATCAAGATCAAAGGTGCCGGCGGCTTCGTGCATGAACTGTTCTGCGCTCCCTTCGGCGCCCATCCTGCGTTGTGGATTTTCAATCTGGGCCTCAACATCATTGAATTCGTCGCCAAGACGGTTTCGCTCGGCATGCGACTGTTCGGCAACATGTATGCAGGCGAACTCGTGTTCCTGCTGATCGCGCTGCTCGGCTCGACGGCCACCTGGTGGGGTTTCGGCATGCATGTGGTTGCGGGCTCGGTATGGGCGATCTTCCATATCCTGATCGTGCTGTTGCAGGCCTTCATCTTTATGATGCTGACGCTGGTGTACATCGGCCAGGCACACGAAGGCCACTAAAAGAATTTGCTGTATCTCGGTTTTGAAGTATCTGGTTTTTTAATTTTGACTTTGACTATTAAGGAGTTGTCATGACTAACGTCGCTCTCGTTGCACTGGCTTGCGGTTTGATCATCGGTCTGGGCGCTATCGGCGCATGTATCGGTATCGGTATCATGGGCGGCAAGTACATCGAAGCATCGGCTCGTCAGCCTGAACTGATGAACACGCTGCAAACCAAGATGTTCCTGCTGGCCGGTCTGATCGACGCTGCATTCCTGATCGGTGTTGGTATCGCGATGATGTTCGCGTTCGCTAACCCGTTTGCTGGTTAATTCCAGTTTCTCAATCCCGCCGGATATAGTCCGGCATCAGCAATTTTGAGAAGGAAAACACCGTGAACCTGAATGCAACCTTGATTGCACAGTTCGTGGTCTTCTTCATCCTCGCCGGCTTCACGATGAAATTCGTGTGGCCGCCGTTGATCAAGGCGCTCGACGAGCGCGCGAAGAAGATCGCGGAAGGTTTGGCCGCCGCTGACCGCGGTAAGGCAGAAATGGCTGCAGCGGAAAAGCGCGTGCAGGCAGAACTCGCCAGCGCGCGTGACGAAGGCCAGAAGCGCATCGGCGACGCCGAGAAGCGTGCCCAGGGCATCATCGAAGACGCCAAGAAAACCGCATCGGAAGAAGCGGCCCGCATCATTGCCGCTGCCAAATCAGAGGCAGAGCAACAGGTCGGCCGTGCACGCGATGCATTGCGTGCCGAAGTGGCGACGCTGGCTGTCAAAGGCGCCGAGCAGATCCTGAAGCGTGAAGTCAACATGGCGGCGCATGCCGATCTGTTGAACCAGTTGAAAGCCGAGCTGTAATCATGGCTGAACTCGCAACGATCGCTCGTCCTTACGCAGAAGCGCTTTTTCGCGTCGCACTGCAATCCGACGGACTGCAAGCCTGGTCCGGTGTGGTGGCGGAGATGGCACAAGTCGGCGCATTGCCGGAAGTGAAGGCGCTGGCCGACAACCCCAAGCTGGGTGATCGCGAGGTTGCCGACACTTTCCTGTCGGTGCTGAAGTCGCCTTTGACCGCCGAAGCGAAAAATTTCGTCTACATGCTGGCCGACAACGGCCGCCTGACGCTGTTGCCGGAAATCGGCGCGCAATTCCAGGCATTGAAAAATGCGCAGGAAGGCGCGGCGGACGCGGAAATCATCAGCGCGTTCGGACTGTCCGACGCGCAGGTCAAGGACCTGATCGCCTCGCTGGAAAAGAAGTTCGGCCGCAAGCTGAATCCTTCGGTGACGGTCGACGTATCGTTAATCGGCGGCGTACGCGTGGTGGTCGGCGACGAAGTGCTCGATTCCTCGGTACGCGCGAAACTGCAGCAGATGCACGCCGCCCTCGCGGCTTAACCGGCGCCCTGCGCCTCGCGAAGAGATAAATTTTAGGAGTTAACATGCAACTCAATCCGTCTGAAATCAGCGAACTGCTCAAGAGCCGCATCCAGGGCCTGGGCGACAGCGCTGAGATCCGCAACCAGGGCACGGTCATTTCCGTGACCGACGGTATTTGCCGCATTCACGGTTTGTCCGACGCGATGCAGGGCGAAATGCTCGAATTCCCCGGCAACACCTATGGCCTCGCGCTGAACCTCGAGCGTGATTCCGTTGGCGCCGTTATTCTGGGCGACTACGAACACATTTCCGAAGGCGACACCGTCAAGTGCACGGGCCGCATTCTCGAAGTGCCGATCGGTCCCGAACTGCGCGGCCGCGTAGTGAACGCGCTGGGCCAGCCGATCGACGGCAAGGGTCCGGTCAACGCCAAGCTTACTGCACCGATCGAAAAAATCGCCCCTGGCGTGATCGCGCGTCAATCTGTTTCGCAGCCGATGCAAACCGGCCTGAAGGCAATCGACGCGATGGTGCCGATTGGCCGCGGCCAGCGCGAGCTGATCATCGGCGACCGTCAAACCGGCAAGTCTGCCGTGGCCGTCGACGCGATCATCAATCAAAAAGGCCAGGACGTGACGTGTATCTACGTCGCGATCGGCCAGAAGGCATCGACCATCAAGAACATCGTTCGCTCGCTCGAACAGCATGGCGCGATGGAATACACGATCGTGGTTGCCGCTTCCGCTTCCGAATCCGCCGCGATGCAATACGTGTCGGCCTACTCCGGCTGCGCGATGGGCGAATACTTCCGCGACCGCGGCGAAGATGCGCTGATCATTTATGACGATCTGTCCAAGCAAGCTGTGGCGTATCGCCAGGTATCGCTGCTGCTGCGCCGTCCGCCGGGCCGCGAAGCTTATCCGGGCGACGTGTTCTATTTGCACTCGCGTCTGCTGGAGCGTGCCGCTCGCGTGAACCCTGACTATGTCGAGGCTTTCACCAAAGGTGAAGTCAAGGGTAAGACCGGTTCGCTGACCGCATTGCCGATCATTGAAACCCAAGCCGGCGACGTCTCCGCATTCGTTCCGACCAACGTGATCTCGATTACCGACGGCCAGATCTTCCTGGAAACCTCACTGTTCAATGCCGGTATCCGTCCTGCGATCAACGCCGGTATCTCGGTGTCGCGCGTGGGTGGTGCAGCACAGACCAAGGTGATCAAAGGCCTGTCCGGCGGTATCCGTACCGACTTGGCGCAGTATCGTGAACTGGCTGCGTTTGCCCAGTTCGCTTCCGACCTCGACGAAGCGACCCGCAAGCAGCTCGACCGCGGCGCACGCGTGACGGAACTGCTGAAGCAGCCGCAGTACTCGCCACTGCCGATTTCGCTGATGGCCGTATCGCTGTTCGCAGTGAACAAGGGCTATTTCGATGACATCGACGTGAAGAAAGTGCTGGCGTTCGAATCCGGCTTGCATAACTTCATGAAGACCAGTCATGGTGCGTTGCTTTCGAAGATTGAAGAAACCAAGCAACTCGATAAAGACGGCGAAGCTGCATTGGCTGCCGCGATTGCTGATTTCAAAAAATCGTTCTGATTACTGCGCTGAAGGAGTATTGACTCATGGCTGCAGGTAAAGAGATACGCGGCAAGATCAAGAGCGTAGAGAATACGAAGAAGATCACCAAGGCGATGGAAATGGTCGCCGCATCCAAAATGCGCAAGGCGCAGGACCGGATGCGGGCCGCTCGTCCCTACAGTGACAAGATTCGTAATATCGCCGCCAACTTGTCGCAAGCCAATCCGGAGTACACGCATCCGTTCTTGGTCAAGCAGGACAAGGCAAAGACCGTGGGCATCATCGTTGTCACGACCGACAAGGGTCTGTGCGGCGGCATGAACACCAACGTGCTGCGCCAGGTGACCAACAAAGTACGCGAGATCGAAGGCCAGGGCAGCAAGATCCAGGCTGTGGCGATCGGCAACAAGGGGCTCGGCTTCTTGAACCGCATCGGCGCCAAAGTCGTGTCACATGCGATCCAGCTCGGCGATACGCCGCATCTGGACAAGCTGATCGGACCCGTGAAAGTGTTGCTTGATGCATACCAGGAAGGCAAGCTCGACGCCGTCTATCTGTGCTACACCCGATTCATCAACACGATGAAACAGGAACCGATGATGGAACAGTTGCTGCCATTGTCGTCCGAGCGCATGGAAGCCGACAAGAGTTCGCACTCCTGGGACTATATCTACGAGCCGGATGCACAGGCCGTGATCGATGAATTGCTGGTGCGTTACGTTGAAGCGCTGATCTACCAAGCCGTTGCCGAAAACATGGCGTCCGAACAGTCGGCACGCATGGTGGCGATGAAGTCTGCGAGCGACAACGCAGGCAACGTCATCGGCGAGTTGAAGCTCATCTACAACAAGACCCGCCAGGCAGCGATCACGAAGGAACTGTCCGAGATCGTCGCTGGTGCGGCGGCTGTTTAAAAGAATTTATTTTTATTATCTGAAGGAACGAAAATGGCTGATGGCAAAATCGTTCAGTGTATCGGCGCTGTGGTGGACGTTGAGTTTCCCCGTGACGCGATGCCCCGTGTATACGATGCGTTAAAAATGGACGGCTCCGAGCTGACCCTGGAAGTGCAGCAGCAGCTTGGCGACGGCATCGTCCGTACAATTGCGCTGGGCTCGTCCGACGGTCTGCGCCGCGGCATGATGATCAAGAACACCGGTGCGCCTATTTCAGTGCCGGTCGGTCCTGCAACGCTGGGCCGTATCATGGACGTGCTGGGTAACCCGATCGACGAGCGCGGCCCCGTTGCCGCCACGACGACTGCATCGATCCACCGCAAAGCGCCGGCCTACGACGAACTGTCGCCGTCGCAGGAACTGCTCGAAACCGGCATCAAGGTGATTGACCTCGTCTGCCCGTTTGCAAAAGGCGGCAAGGTCGGTTTGTTCGGCGGCGCAGGCGTAGGCAAGACCGTCAACATGATGGAGCTGATCAATAACATCGCGAAGGCGCACTCGGGTCTATCCGTATTCGCCGGTGTGGGTGAGCGTACTCGTGAAGGTAACGACTTCTATCACGAGATGGCCGACTCCAAGGTGGTTGATCTGGACAACCTTGCCAACTCCAAAGTGGCGATGGTGTACGGTCAGATGAACGAGCCGCCGGGCAACCGTCTGCGCGTGGCACTGACCGGCCTGACGATTGCTGAATCATTCCGTGACGAAGGCCGTGACGTTCTCTTCTTCGTCGACAACATCTACCGTTACACGCTGGCCGGTACTGAAGTATCCGCGCTGCTGGGCCGTATGCCTTCTGCGGTGGGTTATCAGCCGACGCTGGCCGAAGAAATGGGCCGTCTGCAAGAGCGCATCACCTCGACCAAAACCGGTTCGATCACCTCGATCCAGGCCGTGTACGTCCCTGCGGATGACTTGACTGATCCGTCGCCTGCAACCACCTTCGCCCACTTGGACTCGACCGTGGTTCTGTCGCGTGACATCGCTGCGCTGGGTATCTACCCCGCGGTGGACCCGCTCGATTCGACGTCACGTCAGCTCGACCCGAACGTCGTCGGCGTGGATCACTATGAGACCGCGCGCGCTGTTCAGGGCACACTGCAGCGCTACAAGGAACTGCGCGACATCATCGCGATTCTGGGCATGGACGAACTGGCACCGGAAGACAAGCTGGTGGTGGCCCGTGCACGTAAGATGCAGCGTTTCCTGTCGCAGCCTTTCCACGTTGCTGAAGTGTTTACCGGTTCGCCCGGCAAATACGTTTCGCTGAAAGACACGATCAAGGGCTTCAAGATGATCGCCAGCGGCGAACTCGATCACCTCCCGGAACAAGCGTTCTACATGGTCGGCACGATCGAAGAAGCCATCGAAAAAGCGAAGAAGATCCAGTAATCGCACTCGCGCCTCTTCTTGCAAGAGGCGCGAACTTTCAAGCGAACAGTAAAGGTTCAATATGGCACACACCATTCACGTCGACGTGGTTTCCGCGGAAGAGCAAATCTTCTCAGGCGAAGCCGAGTTCGTCGCGTTGCCGGGTGAAGCCGGCGAGCTGGGCATCTATCCGCGCCACACGCCGCTGATCACGCGCATCCGTCCGGGCGCAGTCCGCATCAAGGTAGCAGGTCAGGCGGAAGAGGAATTCGTTTTCGTCGCCGGCGGCGTCCTTGAAGTGCAGCCGAACGCCGTCACGGTTCTTGCCGATACGGCGAT
>JAQSWC010000030.1 GCA_029266815.1 Paucimonas sp. | reverse complement strand
GTGTCGGGCTGATGGGTTTTTCGGCTGGGGGTGAATTGGTGACGTTGGTAGCCAACAATCCGGAACTTGCACCGGCCGCCGAAACGGTGGCAAAACGTGACGCGATCGACCGGCAGAGTGCGCGGCCGGATTTTCAGGTGCTGGTTTATCCGGGGCCTCTGGGTGTGCCGGCCAAGGCGGTCAATGGCGCACCGCCCGCCTTCCTTGTGTCCGGCTCGAAGGATAAATGCTGCATGCTGCCCGCGCTTAATCTGTACCAGCAATTGCAGGCCGCCGGTGTGTCCGCCGAGTTGCATATATATGCTGACACCGACCATGCGTTCAATATGGGGCGCGGCGAACGCATCTCGATCCAGCACTGGCCAGACCGCCTGGCGGACTGGCTTGCCGATGGTGGCTGGCTGGTGCCTCAGGGTGGCCATGCGCAGGGCGGTGTTTCCGCACCCTGAGCGCGCGTAGACCGAGCTCAGGTCTTGCCTTTTGAGTTAAAGGGGTAGCTTCGTATACGTTTAATGCGATGCTGACTTCTTTAATTGCGGGGCATGCCATCCAGACTGCGCTTTCCGGAATTGCCATCTACGATTTCTTCCCAGAATGGCGAAGCAGCGGCTATTATTTCCGGACGGCACAAATCAAACGCAAGAAATAAAGCGCCGGAAACCTTCTGCTTCGTTACACAGTCCGGAGTATCTTGTGCGGTGAAAGTGCGAGATCAACCGATGTTAACGTAGCGCGTCCAGCCAATCGGGAGTGAGTGTACGGCAATGGAACAACGATTCAGCATCCCACGTTCTCCCCTGGCGTCCGCTTTCGCGGAACAGGAGCGCATGGCCGAGTTGCTGCAAGCGGTGCAGCAGATCGCCCATATCGGCTTCTGGGAAATGCGCCAACCGCAAGACGAGGTTCGATGGTCCGACGGGCTGTTCGGTATTCTTGGCGTGGAGCGGAACGGTTTCGACGGGCGCTCGGAATCGTACATGCGAGTCATTCATCCCGAGGACCGACAGAGGATTGAAGACCTCCTCGATCGTACCCGCCGTGGTGAAATGGTCCCACCGTTTGAACACCGGGTGGTGCATCACGATGGCGAAGTGCGGCATGTCCGGTGCATCTCGCGCATGATTCCGAATGACGACGGCAATCTCTTCTATGGCATCGTGCAAGACATCACCGACCAGAAGCATGCGGAGGAAAATCTGCAACGCCTTGCTGCGCGATTGAGCACGACGCTCGAAAGCATCACCGACGGGTTCTTTACCATCGGCACGGACTGGACTCTTACGTATGTGAACGGCGAAGCGGTCCGGATGCTCCGGATACCGCACGGCCAGTTGTTGGGCAGGACACTATGGGAACTCTTTCCGGAGGCGCAGGGAATGGGCTTCGAGCAGAGGCTGCGGCGCGCTGCCACAGAACGGCTCGCCATGTCGTTCGACGAATATGCGGCAGCACTCGGAGTGTGGTTCGAAGTGCGTGTTTATCCGTCAGATGAAGGGCTGGCCGTTTATTTCACGGATATCACCGAACGGCGGCGCGCGGAGGAAGAGCTGCGTGCCAGCGAAGAACGGTTCAAATACGTCACCCGGGCGACCAGCGACGCCGTCTGGGATTGGGACGTCACGAACGACCACGTGTGGCGAAGCGAACAAATGTATCGCATGTTCGGAATCGCCGTCTCGGACGTTGAGGACCCAGTCGGATCCTGGGAACATCGCGTTCACCCGGACGACAGGGAAAGGGTGATGCAGGAACTGGGGGCGGCCCTCGCAAGTTCCCTCACAACCTGGACTTACGAGTACCGCCTGCTGCGGGGTGACAACACCACCTATGCGGACGTGCTTACGCATTGCCATATGATTCGCGACGGAGCCGGCAAAACGACTCGCATGGTTGGCGCCATCGTCGATATCAGCGAGCGCAAGCGCGCCGAACGTTTGCAAAAGATTGCCGAAGACCAGGTCCGCAAACAGGCCTCGCTGCTTGAAAAGACAACCGACGCGATCATCGTCTGCGATCTGGACGACTGCGTCACCTTCTGGAACCACGGAGCGGAAAACCTGTATGGCTGGCGGGCCGGCGAAGTCATCGGCCGCAAGATCAGCGACCTGATCCATCCAGATCCGCGAGACGCGAGCGCACTGCACGATGCCATCCGCGCACATGGCGAATGGCGCGGCGAGTCGCGTGAACGGCACAAGGACGGCGAGATCATCACGGTCGAAAGTCACTGGACACTGGTGCGGGATGCGGATGGAAATCCGGATTCCATTTTCGCCATCAAAACCGACGTCACCCAGCGCAAGGATAGCGAGCAGAAAATCAGGCGCCTCGCCTTCTACGATGCTCTGACTGGCCTGCCCAACCGCGTGCTGCTGACCGAACGCCTGCGGCAGCTGCTCGTGAGCGACAGCCAGGCGACGCGACACAGCGCCATCCTGCTGCTCGACCTCGACGACTTCAAGACGCTGAACGACACCTACGGCCACGAAACCGGCGACAAGCTCCTGCAGCAGGTCGCGCAGCGGCTGGTCTCTTGCGTGGGAAGCGTCGATACGGTGGCTCGCCTGGGCGGCGATGAATTTGTTGTGCTGGTAGTCCCCGTGGCAGATGAAAACCGCACGGAGGCCATTGATCGGGTGCGGCGGCTCGCCGACAAGATCCTGCTCGCGCTGAGACAGCCATTTGTTCTGGGCAACCACCATAACTATTTTGTCACGCCCAGCATCGGCATCACGCTGTTCAGCCATGCCCAGGAAACGATCGAGGACATACTGAAACGCGCGGACCTGGCCATGTATCAGGCCAAGGCATCGGGCCGTAACACCATGCGGTTCTTCGACCCGGAAATGGAAGCCGTGGTGGCGGCACGCGTGGCGCTCGAAAGCGATATGCGCGAAGCCTTGCTTGCGCAGCAATTCGCGCTGCATTTCCAGCCGCAACTTTCCGCGGAGGGCGTGCTGATTGGCACCGAAGCCCTCCTGCGCTGGCCGCATCCGGTACGAGGCATGGTGCCGCCCCTTAGTTTCATCCCGTTGGCGGAAAGCACGGGACTGATTCTCCCTCTCGGGCAATGGGTGCTTCATACGGCATGCACGGTACTAAAGCGCTGGTCGGGAATTCCCGGGCTTGAGCGCCTCAGCATCGCCGTCAATGTCAGCGCGGTGCAGCTCCGCAGCGCAGGGTTCGTCGAGCAGGTGTTGTCCATCTTGGAGCAATCCGGGGCCGACCCCACGCTGCTCAAGATCGAGCTTACGGAAAGTGTCCTGGTCGATAATATCGAAGACTCGATCGCCAAGATGATGGTGCTGAAATCGAAGGGCGTCGGATTTTCCCTGGACGATTTCGGAACGGGATATTCTTCGCTTTCTTACCTTAAGCGGCTGCCGCTTGACCAGTTGAAGATCGACAGGTCATTCGTCAGGGATATCCAGACCGATCCGAACGATGCTGCGATCGCGCGCACGATCATCACCCTTGGGCAGAGCATCGGACTGTCCGTCATCGCGGAAGGCGTGGAGAACGAAGGGCAACGGGACTTCCTGTGCGAACACGGATGCCCTGCCTTTCAGGGATTCCTGTTCAGTCGTCCGTTGCCGCTTGAAGAATTCGAGCAGTTTTCCCTGCGCGTTGGCGGTAGGGATTGCACGCATTGAGCGAAAGCCGAGATTCTCTTTTTGCTCTCTTGGGCCAACTACGGTTCTACTCAGTCGGCACCGTTGCTTCCTTTTTTGAGAGCGCCTCCAGCACACGCGAGACCTGCGGAATATTAGCGGATATGTAGGGATGTCAGGGAACAGGCCACGTTCAAAGAAAATTTCGGGATGAAAGGGGGCAGCCTCGTATTCTTTTATTTGATGCTGGCCTCTTTAATTGTTGATCCCGCTTCCAACCGGCGCTCGGGCACGGTCCTGGATCTAAGCCTTCACGTCGATTTTCTGCGGGCCGCAGACGTCAGTCTCGATGCCGAATCCCACATGCGGCGCCGACGCCGTATCGGCTAGCGTGCTTATCCTGCAGAAGGAAGGATCGGGAAGGCATGGCTTGCCATCGGTGACGTCCAGATCAAGCGAAGCAAGGCGCACGGGCTTGCCGCTCAGCTTTTCGATCATTAGGATCAGCAGCATCAACTTCGGATTGTTTTGCGCCGTATCGCTCGCATCGGCAATGGTCTGCAAAGTTGTAGGCGAGGTTGCGACGGGATCCGCCTGGGTCGCCGCAATGACGGCATTCGACAGCGAAACCACGAAGGAAGCCGGCGCCGGCTCGGGCATGTCCAAGGCGTCTGGCCGAAGGTTGCCGACCCAGGCACGTTGGGCGGTTTGGGTCTCGACCCGTTTCGTTGGTACGCTTGGCACGGGCTGATTGGTGCTGGATGTGTCGATCTTCATGGCCATCCTCGGCATTGTCTGCCATTTAAAGACGGCTTTTCACCTGTTTTTCTTTAGGAACGCGTACAAATTGTCACCACTGGCCCATCTCACATAATGAGTATAGGGAACAGGTTATAAGGCACAGACCACGTTTAAAAGCGGACTCTGTGTCACGGGAACGCGCAGAATCTGGTTCTGCCTTTTGATCGCACCAAAGCCAAAAGGCAAGATCAAGCTCTTTTCCCTGAGCACGAAAACCTCAGAACATTTCGGTACTGCAACTATGCATTCCGGCTATATGGATATGAGGAAACTGTTCTTTCAACTTTACATTCGCTCAATTACCCTCCATCGCTTTGAGTCCCTCGGGCTGGTGCAGGAGCAGTAATTGAAATTTCGTGACCTAGATTTAAGCGACAACCCGGTCAACGCCGAGCATCGAGAACTCGGTATCCCTCCTATTGAAGAGAGCACATTGCACCCGGGCGCACACCCGATTCTGCGCATTGCGATGTGGCTTGCCATTTTCATGCTGCTCGGGGCGGTGATTTACCTCGTCACGCGGCTTTTTTCCGAGAACGGTGTACTGGGCGCCGAGCAGCTGGTTCTGGAAACCTTGCAAAGCAAGATCTTCTGGACCGCTGTCGCCGTGGGCCTGCTTGCACAAGTCATTGATGGCGCCTTGGGGATGGCCTATGGCATAACGTCCACCTCGTTTCTCCTGGCTACCGGCGTCAGCCCTGCAGTGGCCAGCGCCAGCGTGCATATCGCCGAAGTGTTTACGACCGGGGTGTCGGGTGTCTCTCACGTCAAGCTCGGGAATGTGAATAAATCTTTGTTCCTGAGATTGCTGCTTCCGGGTATTGCCGGTGCTGTCCTGGGCGCGTTTCTGTTGTCGAGCATAGACGGGAAAATACTCAAGCCCTACATCTCTGTTTACCTGCTGCTCATGGGTATCTACATCATCAGCAAGGTGTTCCGTAAATTGAAAAAAGCCACGCATGCGCCGAAACATGTCGCCAAGCTGGCCTTGTTCGGGGGCTTTGTCGATTCAGTGGGCGGCGGCGGTTGGGGTCCGGTCGTCACCACCACATTGGTCGGCTCCGGGCACGATCCGAGAGCAACGATAGGCACTGTCAATTTCGCGGAATTCTTCCTGACGTTTTCAAGTGCGATTGCCTTTGCCGTGCTGGTGGGCGAGGGGCCTTGGCCTATTGTGGCCGGTCTGGTTCTGGGCGGTTTGTTTGCTGCGCCCTTTGCCGCTTATCTATGCAAGCGTCTTCACGCCCGCACGCTGTTGATCATGGTCGGTACATTGATTTCGCTGGTGAGCATCTACAATCTGTACAAGTCATTTCTCGCCTGAATCCAGAGGCGCGGAGAACTAAAAGGGTCGGCATCGCTTTTGAAGAGAAGTGACTGCCGGCCTCTTTGGTTTTTCTGATCGCAAATCTTCTTTTGCAAATTCAAGCCATGCGCCATCGTCTCCGTGAACTAGGCGCTAGGCGGCTACGGTGCCACCTGACGATGCCGGAGTAGGCGGATGCACTCACTCTGCTAGAGAAATAAGCACCTGATCCTACTGAAGGAGATGAAGTGCTTTTTCTTTTCCTGCTTGTATTTTCGACGTTTTCGAATGGGCTTTTAGCTGACGCGAAGGGGAGAGTGGTATTGGCAACCCGGATGTCCGCTCATCGTTTGGCAAATTCTATGCGGGCCGACTCATGCCAATGAAGCTGTTCTCTAGCGTCGTTGAGTTCTGAATGGATCAGATCCATCCGCCAACGAACTGCTTCCAGCTCATGTTCGGTCACGATCCCGCGTGCGGCCTTGCGCGACATGCGCAAGTATTTCTTCCACGTGCGTTGGCGTTCCCTGTTCAGTTGCGCTACGCGCTGACGCAATTTATTGATGGCATTGGGGCCCGTAACGTCCTTGTTTGACGCAGCATCAGGAGGAAACGATGCGACTGGCTTTGCCGCCTCGGCAGGACGTGAGGTCGTCGGGGCCATACTGTCCGTCTGTGCGGCTTGCCTGGTTGCGCCAATTGGTACCTTCCGAAGATCACCGGCTTCACGGACGGATTTTGCTCCATCCACACAGCCTGCGAGTAGGCCCGTGGCCATGATGCATGACGCTATACGTATCGGAAAGAAAGCACGTTTGTACGGCTTCAGATTGAAGAGGAAAGCCATGCCGGTTTGGCTCAAGCGACTAGAGTGGAAATGGCGCGCAAATTAAGCGCGACAGCCGAGGCGGGCTCTTCAGCATCAAGACCCGCACGCGCCCAGGACACCCACATCACTCTAAAGCACGGTGGTAGCAATCGCTTATGCATGATCTTCCCTGAATTGATGAAAGGCGATGAACCGCATTGTGTTTGCCCACCCTGAAATAGAAAATAATTTTCTATTCCGGTTCGACTTATTTTTTTTCAAATTGCTTCCAAAATCGGCAAGATCAAAGCCGGTAGGACTTCGTGCCCCTATCGAGGCACAGTTTTTCCATCGCTCGCGCACCGCAGAACCTTGGCCAGCAATCGCGTTTTATAGTGAAAGGCAGAGAAGACATTCAGCATTGGAGCTGACAGGCAGAGGCCTCAATGCGAGATACGGCAGGAATGGTCAGGGCGTGGTTTTTTTTAAATATGGAGGCTTGAGGCTAATCAAAAATATTGATTTTCTGCATTTCCTCGCCCGCAGGATTTATACAATTGCTTTCTGTAAATTGTATGAAGAGTTTGATCGTTGCTATGAGGAGACTATGCAATTCAGGCGCTGTACGAATATAACTTGCCGCCGTCCCTATCGCATCCTTCGCGGTGATATCAATATGGCGAAACAGGGTGCAGGAAGGCTCGACTGCCCTCATTGCGGCCGGGTTGAGGCATTGTGGGAAGATGACGTTTTTTCCGCGCAGGCACTGACGGTGGAACAGGAAGCAGTGTTCGACATGTGCTTTCCTGCCGATCGGCCCGCTTCCACACGCTTGGTCAATATCTGACGCCAGCGCTCAATACCTCCGCTCAAGGCCGGCAGTTCGAATGAAAGCCGGTTTCAGGCAGGCGTGACGCTACGCGGCATGCTGATCATTGGCGCTGTCACAAGATGATATTTCCCTGATCGTCCGAACGGCTTCAATCAGCATGTCATAGGTAACTTGTTCAACGCGCTTGATACGCAGGTTGAAACGTCGTTCATTGCGGTCTATCGTCTCAATCGCCTTTTGCAGATCCTTCAGGCAGATCTCAAGGCCGGCAGTGGAGGGTTGACGACTTGAATGGACGTTCAAGTTCAACGTACCTACCGCGTTAGTAAGATGTGACAACGCTGCGACGTTGTTAAGCGTCTTGCTGCGTTCCAATTGTTGAATTATGAGATCGGCTATATCGCAGCGAATAACATTCAGGTCGCCGTTTTTATCCAATTCATCGAAAATTGTCTCAATGCTTTTCATGCTTCAACTTCTTCATCTGCTTTCACTTATAAAGTTTCGCTAATTGCGCTGAATCAAGGTTGAGTTGGATCAATTGATGCAATGCATCATCCGCAATTGCACCAGTGACGCGAACTCGCTTTTGGAAGGTGTGTCCTATTTGCTTGTAAGGAAAGATTTAACGGTGGCGTGCATCCTGCCATCCCTATCTGGAAATTTCCTGTTTCACTAAATTCCTGGCAAGGCCTTTAATGAACAAGCATAGCCCGACTGTGGAACTGGCCGCCCTGATTAAAAACAATCAGGATCTGCTGTTGACGGATTGGCGCGCAAAGGCACGGCAAATAGAAGTCGCCAAAGACCTGGACACTCCAACATTAAATGATCATATCCCCGTACTTCTTGAGGAACTCATTGCCGTGCTGCGGATGGAGGATGGCAGCTCGGTGAGCGGTCACATCACGCATGGTTCGTCGTCAACGCATGGATTGCAGCGCCTCGAAAACGGCTTTGAAGTAAAGGAGGTGGTCGAGGAATACAATATCCTGCGCAACTGTATTCATGATCTAGCGGAAAAACATGGGGTCGCTATGGAAGGTCGCCCTGTGCACGTCCTGAATGGCGCACTGGATGCTGCAATCGGCGCCGCGATTGAAGCTTACGTGGTGCAACAAGCCCTTAATACCCAGCAACGCAGAGAGGACTACCTTGCGTTCATTGCTCATGATCTGCGTACGCCTCTGACCGCAGTAGCGCTGACCGCACACATAATCGAAAAAGAGCTGGCGCCCTATAACGATAACGAACGCACAACCCGAGCATTAAATACTCTGCAGAGAAACATCGGCTACCTCACAGCTCAGGTGAATAAGGTGCTGCAGGAAAGCATCAACATGGAGACCGAATCGGGTTTCAAGCTGGAACATCGACACCTCGATTTATGGCCACTGGTGGAATCGCTGATTCACGATTTGCATCCGGTCGCTGGCGTGGGCACTACCAGGCTGGTGAACGATATTCCGGAAGATTTGGTAGTCCGTGCCGATGCCGCGCTGTTGCGCAGGATATTTCAGAACCTGATCGCAAATGCCATTCGGCATACCCCAAATGGCAAGGTGAGGATTGCCGCCACTCGAGTGGATCGGGAAAAAACTGTCCGGTGTGAGGTGACCGATAACGGGGTTGGGATCGCGGCAGACCGCATGCCGCGCGTATTCGACAAGTTCGAAACCGACGGCAAACGAGCTACCGATATCGGGTTAGGCTTGACGATCTGCAAAACCTTTGTGGAGGCTCTCGGTGGAACTATTTCAGTCGAAAGCCGGTTTGGAAGCGGCACAAGTTTTTATTTCACTCTTCCTGATAGCACGTAGGCGGTTGGCAAAACTACCGCCTTCTCAAATGCACTCTAAAAAGCATTCATATGAGTTAGTACGAACCTTTCCGATAATTTCATGCTCAACTTACAACGGAGACTTCAGAAATAGATATTTTTATTCGGCAGAATGAGTTCTAGCCGGGAATAGGCCAACATGCGTTTGTCTGAATTTGTTGAAAGCAATTTAGCAAGTGTGCTTCAGGAATGGGAACAATGTGCATCTACTACCTCTCCCGGAGAAATACCGAGTCAAGAACGAAAGGATCGTGTAACGAAAGTGCTTCACTTCTTCATTGCGGAAATGAATTCAGCACAGGCAGAGACAAGAGAGCCTGAAAACTCCAATGGATTGATTAACGGTAATCGAGGTCGGTTAAGCCTTGGTAACAGCTCAACATTTCCGCCAGGCTCGACGAAGCCACAGACCGGATTACCTATTGATGAGGCTACATCCGATTTTCAAGCGCTTCGGGCAAGCGTAATGCAGCTTTGGAGCAAAGCATCCAAAGCGG
>JAQSWC010000029.1 GCA_029266815.1 Paucimonas sp. | reverse complement strand
CATCGCTGGTAACGGTACGCGCCAGTTTCTGCGCCACCGCAGGCGCACGCTGCATGTCGGCCAGCTTCAGCCGCAAGCCGCTGGGGCCGGGCAGCTTGAACAGCGTCATGGCGTCGTCGAGATGCATGAAGGCGAACGTGGAATCGTATTCATGGTGCCCGGTATTGAAAATGCCGGACACGGTGAACTGGACCATGCGGGGCAAGGCTTGGGATGAAGTGATGTCGCCCTCGGGTGCGATCAGGTTGATCTTGCCGCCGACGGCCACGTCGAGTTCGCGCGCCAGTTCTTCGCCGAGGAGGATTCTCGAACTGCCGCTTTCCAGGCTGTTCAGGCTGCCCTGTTTCATTTGTGAGGCAATATCCGAAACATTGATCTCGTCGCCCGGTGAGACGCCGCGGATGACCACGCCTCGCACTACGTCTTCGCGCGTGATCATGGCCTCGCCCGCCGCGTAGGGCGCCGCCGCAACCACCTCCTTATTAGTCAGAACCTCGGCCACCGTCGCGCGAAAATCTGGCAGCGCACCTGTCACGTCGAAGACATCGATATGCGGAATCACCGACAGCATCCGGTTTCGCACCTCTTTCTCGAACCCATTCATGACCGACAGAACGACAATCAATGCCGCCACGCCCAGCGCGATTCCGCTCATCGATATCAGCGAGATGAATGAGATGAATCGGTTGCCGCGGCCGCGCCTGCCGGCCTGCGTATAGCGCAACCCCACCAGCCATTCGAAAGGCGGATTTCTCGGCAGGCTCATGCGCACACTCCATTACTCATAGCGCAAGGCCTCCGCGGGATTGATGAGGGAAGCGCGGCGGCTGGGATACAGCGTGGCAACGAAGGCCAACACTACTGCGATGGCGCTGACTACCAGCACGTCCGGCCAATGCATGTCCGACGGCAACGTGGAATTCACGAACAGCTCGCTGGAAAGTATCTGGAACCCGAACAGGCGTTCGAAGAAAGGCACGATGACTGAAATGTTCAGGGCCACCAGCACGCCGCCCAGCAATCCGATTGCCGTACCCAGCAGACCGACCAGTCCGCCCTGAATCATGAAAATCTTCATGATTGAAAACGGCGATGCCCCCAGCGTGCGGAGGATGGCGATGTCGGCCTGCTTCTCGGTCACGGTCATGATCAGCGTAGATACCAGGTTGAAGGCCGCTACCGCAATCACCATCGCAAGGATGATGAACATCATCTTCTTCTCGACCTGCACTGCGGCGAACCAGGTGCGGTTCTGCTGCGACCAGTCCTTCACGACAGCATCACCGTTTTTCACGGAATCGATCATTGCGGACAATTCGGCGGCTACTTGCGGCGCGCGGTGCAGGTCTTCAATTTTCACGCGTACACCCGACGGCCCATCCGAACGGAACATCCTCTGCCCGTCTTCCAGATGGATGAATGCCAGCGTCGTGTCGTACTGATAATGCCCGGACTCGAAGGTGGCTGCCACATTGAACTGCCGCATGCGGGGAATGATGCCGGCGGGTGTGACCTGCCCCTGGGGCGCGATCAATGTGACCTTGTCTCCGGTACGCACACCCAAAGAGCGGGCCAGATCGGCACCCAGCGCGATATTGAAGGAACCGGTTTCGAGATCACCAAGGCGGCCGAGTTTTGTCTGCGCAGCCAGGTCAGATACTTTGGGCTCCTGCTCGGGCAGGATGCCGCGCACCACCACGCCGCGCATCGCGCCGCCATGCATCAGCATTGCCTGGCTCACGACATAAGGAGCCACGCCCCTGACCTCCGAATGCCGGGACGTCTGCTCCGCCACCTGCTGCCAATGCTGCAAGCCGCCCTGCGAGCCGGATATCTCGATATGCACCATGACGGAAAGCATGCGATCCAGCACGTCCTTCTGGAATCCATTCATGATGGACATGATGATGATCAGCGCCGCCACGCCGAGCGCAATGCCCGCCATCGAGATCAGCGATATGAAAGAGATGAAGCGATTGCGGCTGTTGCGCCGGCCTGCGCGGGTATAACGCAGCCCGACACGCCATTCGAACGGCAGTGACTTATCGATGCTCAATAACGGCTCCCTGCGGAGAACGAGATCATCTTTCTACTTTCTATTCATACAACGACTGAAGAAGCGAAGTTTGCCATAGAATGACGCGCATGAAGCACATCGATCTAGTAATCCCTTTTGCTCTCCCGCCTGCGGAAATGGCGAAAGACCTGCTTTCAGCGATCCAGGCGCCCTCGTTCTCGATCCTTGCGTCGAAAGCCAAACAGAACAGGAAAGCTCCGAGCGATTCCTTCGCGCGAGCGCTGCCGCACGAGGCATGGCTGACGGAACGTTTCGGGATCGACAGCAATGAGAGCGGAAGTCCAGGAGTGGCGGCTCCGACGATGAGAGCCTTCGGCCTTCGCCGCGACGAGGGATTCTGGTTCATTCTGCAACCCGTGCATATTCACATTGCAAGGGACCACTTGGTATTGACTGACCTCAGGAAACTTTCCTTGGAGGACAAGGAGTCGCGCTCATTTTTCGACGCGGCCCAAGCATTGTGTTCGGAGGCAGGTCATGAGCTGCTTTACGGTGATGCGCGAACCTGGATTTTGCGGGCAGACGATTGGCGCGGATTAACCACCTCCACGCCCGATGCCGCCTGCGGGCACAACATCGATATCTGGATGCCGAAAGGCGCGCACGAACGCGATTGGCGCAGGCTGCAGAATGAAATTCAGATGCACTGGCACACTCATCCCGCCAATGCAGCGCGGGAGTTGCAAGGGAAAGAGGCAGTCAATTCCCTCTGGCTCTGGGGCGGCAGCCGGCCGGAACTGCGAATTTCCAGCGACTATGAGAGCATTTGCGCTCCGAGCGGTTGGATGCATGCATTCGATACCACTACCCGCAGCAACTCCTCCTGCAGCGCAGCCGACATACTTGCCAACGCTGCCTCCGTTTCGCTGGCCGTTCTCGACGACCTCAGCTCGCCGGCGCTCGCTTCCGACTGGGGCACCTGGCTGGAAAACATGAACGCGCTCGAATCGCTCTGGTTCGAGCCGCTGCTCTCCGCACTGAAGAACGGCACGCTTGATGGCCTCAACCTTATTCTCACCGACGATGTGCGGCTGGTCACGCTTGGGCTGGGCCGACTGTCGCTGAAAAAATTCTGGGCTCCACCCTCGCTGCAAAGGCTTGCCTCGTGACCCGCATTGCGACTCGTACCTATTCGATCCGCGACGCGGAATTTCTTCGTCAGCAGGGAATCCATCCCGTGCTGGCACGGCTATATGCGGCACGCGGGCTACGAGATCCCGGCGACCTGTCCAGCGAACTGGCGTCGCTGCTGCAGCCTTCCGGCTTGCTGCATATCGACGGCGCGGCCGTTTATCTCGCCGACGCGATTGCAGCCCGCAAAAAACTCGTGATCGTCGCCGACTACGACTGCGACGGGGCCACCGCCTGCGCCGTGGGCATGCGCGGCCTGCGCATGCTGGGCGCCAAGGTGGATTACATTGTGCCGAACCGGTTTGAATACGGCTACGGCCTTACGCCCGAGATCGTGGCACTGGCGGTAAAGGAAAAGTCGCCGGACATCATCGTTACCGTCGACAACGGCATCGCCAGCGTGGAGGGCGTGGAAGAAGCCCGGCGCCGTGGCATTGATGTCGTCGTCACGGACCACCACCTGCCCGGCGACCGGCTTCCCGATGCTCGCGTCATCGTCAATCCCAATCAGCCTGCTTGCGGATTCCCGAGCAAGAACCTGGCCGGCGTCGGCGTGATGTTCTACGTGCTGCTCGCCTTGCGGGGAGAGCTTCGCCGGCGCGGCGTATTCGATGCGCAGAACCAGCCGCGCCTGGATGCGCTGCTGGATCTGGTGGCACTGGGCACCGTGGCCGACGTCGTCAAACTCGACGCCAACAACCGTATCCTGGTGGCACAGGGATTGAAGCGCATGCGCGCGGGCCGCATGCAGGCGGGTGTTGCCGCGCTCTTCCGTGCGGCTGGACGAGAAGCGCGGCGAGCCACACCATTCGATCTCGGCTTTGCGCTCGGGCCTCGGCTGAATGCAGCCGGCAGGCTTGCGGACATGTCGCTCGGCATTGAATGCCTAACCACCGACGATGAGGGGCGCGCATGGCAGATCGCGCAACAGCTCGACACCATCAACCGCGAACGCCGCGAAATCGAGGCCGACATGCAGGACACCGCCCTGCTACTGCTCGATGCCTATGAAGCCGACGACAACGCCACCATCACCGTCTTCGACGAGTCCTGGCACCAGGGTGTGATCGGCATCGTCGCGTCGCGCCTGAAGGACAAGTTCTACCGCCCCACCATCACCTTCGCTCCCGCAGGCGATGGCACGCTCAAAGGCTCGGGCCGGTCGATTCCGGGTTTCCACCTGCGCGATGCGCTCGATCTCGTGTCCAAACAGGCGCCCAGCCTCATCAAGAAATTCGGTGGCCATGCGATGGCGGCCGGCCTGACGATAGAAGGCGAGGCCTTGGCCGCCTTTACCGAAGCGTTTGAAGCCGTCGGCCGTAGCTGGCTGGGCAAGCATCAACTGGAGCGCGTGATCGAAACCGATGGGCCGCTGGAAGATGCTTACTTCACGCCGCAATTCATCGCACTGCTGGATGAACAGGTGTGGGGACAAGGATTCGCGCCGCCGGTATTCTGCGACGACTTCGCCGTCGTCAACCAGCGCGTGCTGAAGGAGAAGCACCTGAAGCTGCTGCTGGAAAAAGACGGCCGGCGCTATGACGCGATCTGGTTCAACCATGCCGAATCGCTGCCTGACAAGGCGCGCGTGGCCTATCGGCTTGACGCGAATGACTACAACGGGATGGTACGGGTGCAGCTATGCGTGGAGCATGCGGAAGCAGTGCCGCCCAGGATCTGAAACCGGATCAGACGATTCCCTCGGATAAGACTTTCCAGCGTGTGCCTTCGCGCACCCAGTATTGCCGCTTGCGTACGGAATGGCGGAAACGCCCGGCAGTTGCTTCTTCCATGAAGTTAACCACCATGAGATCGTTTCTACCCGGGTAAAGGAAAAGGCTCATGTCCCGGAGGTTGATCGACAGGTTGCGCGCACCATTGAGGATCTGCTGCTGCCTGCCCAGCCAGGTGGCAACGCTGTCGCCGCGTTCCGAACGGAACTGGTTTGAATACATCGTGGACAGATTCTTGAAATCCATGTTCTCAAGATTACGCCGCCAGTCCTCGACCACGCGCATCGCCACGCTGCGGTCATTGTTCCACTTGGTTTCGTTGACGAATTCCACGCCATCGGCAATCACCACCGGCGTCTTGCCCACGTCAACCGTTTCGTAGAGCTTATTGATGTCGGGATTGGTCAGCACCACGCAGCCGTCGGAAGACAGCGGAGGACGGCTGTAGCTGTCGGAAGGCACGCCATGCAGCCAGATGCCTGAACCGCTGCGGCCGTTCAGGCGGTCCCATTCGTTCGGATAGTTGAGCGGCAGCGCACCGGTGCCGTAGAAATCGGGCAGCTTCGGGCCGGGCACGCGCCCGGTGATGTAGTACACGCCGATGGGCGTTTTCTGATCGCCGGACTTGACCTTGTGGACGCCGAGTTTGCCGTGACTGATGTAATAGTCCGACCTGAAATGGAGGCGGCCATTTCGATTTTCATAGATATATAACCGCGCGCGCTTGGTATCGACAACGATCGCGTTCTTTTGATCGGGCCGCAGTTGCAGTATCGCGCGAGGCACGAGGTCCGGATCCGGCCTTTGCCTCAGCGACTTGAGGCGCACCATCGCTTCATCGCGAAGCTGTTTCAGCTTCTCGTTGTCGCCCTGCACTGCACCCAGCGTACTCACCGGACGCGTGTGCATCAAGAGCAGATCGCCGCGAATGAGATGCCCGAGGCGGAAATTCGGATAGGCCGCGACCAGCGCATCCGCCTTTGCCTGTGCTTCGCGCAGGTTGTTGGACGCCAGTTCCTTGTAGATGCCGATCAGCAGGTACTCAGGATCCGGCTTGGAAGAAAAGGCCGCGTTCCTCACGCCGGACTGGGAAAATGCGGGAGCGACACCAAACACCAGCGCTGCTACCAGCATGCACCATGAGCCCCGGCGCGCAAGGCGTGCACTCATACGGACCGCAAAACTCGAACCAGCCATCAGCTACCTGCGCGCTCCTGCTTGATCAGCCACTTGCTGCCCTGTTTGGTCAGCACCATCGTCTTGCGGCTGTCGGCCTTCAGGCGGTCGGAGGTGTAGATCTGGCGGAATTTAACGGTGGCAGTATTGCCATCAATGCTGACCTGCGGCGATTCTATCTTGACGTTGATACGACCTTTGCCGGCGATACGAGCCTGACGCTCATCAGCCCATGCCTTGCGCGACTCGCCTTTCGGCGTCTTGAAATCATTGGCATAAAAGGCGAGGTAGCCTTTTACGTCCTGCGAGCTCCAGGCGCGTGCCCAGGCTTGCACAGTGGAGAGCACATCATCCTTCAGGTCGTCATTGACGGCGACGGGCCGCTCAACCGGACGGGGTGCTTCGATCTTGACCGTAGTCTGGGGGGGCGTGGAAACAGCGGGAGATGAAGGACGTGCCGGCTGAGCAGACGATGCCGGTTGCTTGGGCCCCTGCGCAATCATGGTCACCGGCGCAGTACCCTTGGTACCGATCGAACGCAGCAGCGTCAGCTTGGACTTGGCGACAGAGTTGCCCGAGTCGAGCTGCAACGCCTTGTCGTAGGCCTGGCTGGCCAGCTTGGCGTGCACGTCGCCCAGGTTCTCGTAAGCCGTGGCGTAGGAAGGATTGGTGCGGATCGCCATGTCGAGCGCTGCGCGCGCTTTTTCGTACTGTCCGTTGGCCGCATACAGCACGGCAAGATTGTTGTAGGGCTCCGGCAGCTCAGGGAAATCTTCAGTCAGCTTGGTAAACACCGCAATCGCTTCGGTAGTTTTGCCTTGTTCTACGAGAATCAGCCCTTTCAGGAAGCGCATCTGCGCATCGCGCGGCTTCTGGACGAGAAAGGCTTCGGCCCTGGACATGGCGTCCGCTAGCTGGCCCGAACGCATCAGCTTGGTGACATCCGCAGCTTCATCCGCAAAAGCCGGCGTTGCCGCCAGTGCGCACATGAGGCCGGACGCTGCCGCGATCCGCGACAATGTGCGAAACAGACCGGATGAAGACGAAGGACTCTGCATGCGATTTTTGTTGTTCATCGGGATTTGCGCGGCATCAAAAAACGCACAGTATAGCTTCGCGACGCACATCAAGCGAGTGTCTTGGCTCCAAAACGACGGCGCGGGCGGAATGTTGGCAGTTTGAATTGACGGCTTCATCACATTCGTTTCCTTCGCTTCAATGAAAAACGGGACGCCTTGGACGCCCCGTGGATATGCGCCGCCTTCACGGCATTGTCAGCCCTTACTGGATCGTGCCGTCCGATGCGTTTTCCGCCTGAACCAGCGCGTCACCCTCTTCATCTGTCACTGGAAGCTGCGTCAATCCATAGCTCATCTGGAGCCGGGAATCGGCCGTATCCGTTGCCTCGGGCACCGAAACCGGAGTGCTGATATGGCCGCTTATTGCCTGAGCGGCAATCACCGGTGCATGATCGACAATCTGCTGCCCGGCGATGAAACCTGCTCCGGCCGTGACCATCAGCGATGCCATGGCAGCAACCAACAGGCGCTTGCCATGGGCCGAGCCTGTCTTCTCGGGTGCGACTGGCGCCTCTTCCAGTACAGACTGCGCGCGTTCGTTCCAGGCCACCGCTACACCGCGTTGGCGGGACAGGCGCTCCAGCAGCCGCGCCGCCACGGCAGCCGCTTCCTTCTGTTCATTCTCGCAACGTAGCCTTTCTTCTTCAGCCTTCCTTGCCGCGCAGGCATCGTCCTCGGCTGCCTTGCGTGCTTCGTCGATGGCCCGTTTCTCTGCCTCTACTTTGGCTTCGGCTTCGGCGCGCGCCTTCGTTTCCGCTTCCAGACGTTCCACGGCCAGGCGTGCCGCTTCCTCTTCAGCCTGGGCGCAGAGCTTCGCTTCCGCTGCTGCCATCTGTTCCGAATGCAAACGTAATTCAATGGCCGCCAGCCTGCTGCGCTCGGCATCCACCCGTTCGCGTTCGACATGCAGTTGCTTCTGCAAGGCTTCCAGGGCCTGGCGCTCGACGTCGGCCTTCTCCTGTTCCGCGGCAGCCAGTTCCACGGCAGCGCGGGCGCGCGCTTCGGCCGCTTCCGCTGCCGCCTGCCTGGCCGCAGCCTGCTCGGCCGCTTTTTCCGCCATCAATTTTTCTGCAGCCAGCTTCGCCTCGGCCGCCATACGGGCGGTTTCTTCCTGTTCGGCGCGCTGCCGGCTGATGTCGGCTTTCTCCTTTTCTGCGGCAGCTCGTGCTTCCGCTGCCTTACGCGCCGCTTCAGCGGCGGCCAGCTCTTGCTGCGTGCTCGCCAACGCTTCCTGCTCACGTTCGGCACGCGCTTGCGCGGCATGCGCAAGCGCGGCTTCATCCTTGGCGCGGCGCTCAGCTGCTTCTGCAGCAGCCTGTTCCGCCTCAACCTGTTCGGCAGCTTTTTCTGCCAGCAGTTTTTCAGCAGCCAGTCTTGCTTCAACCGCAATGCGGGCAGAGTTTTCCTGCAGTGCTCGCTGCCGGGTGATTTCGGCCTGTTCCTTTTCCGCGGCAGCTCTTGCCTCGGCAGCCTGGCGGGCGGTTGCTGCCGCGCTCAGCTTCTGTTGCACACTTGCCGCTGCTTCCCGCTCGCGCTCGGCGCGTACCTGCTCGGCGCGAGCGAGTTCGGTTTCATCCTTTGCGCGCTGCGCCGCGGCTTGCGCTGCCGCATGCCTGGCCTTCGCCCGTTCAGCTGCCCTCTCCGCAGCGGCTTTTTCTGCGGAGAGATGTGCTTCCGCTGCGGCCAGTGCTGCCGCTTCATCTCGTACACGCGCCTCGGCCTGCGCAGCGAGGTCTTTTTCCATCGCTGCACGGCTTTTCGCCTGTTTCTCTGCCTGTTCCAGGGCTGCCAGCTTGCGCTGAATTGCTGCGAGCGCTTGCTGTTCGGCTTCGGCACGCTCCGTTTCCAGACGAGAAGCCTCTTCTGCCGCCTTCGCGCGCTCCTGCGCTGCATCGGCTGCCTTGCCCTGAGCTTCTGCGCGAGCGGCAGCCGCTTCCTGTTCCTTGCGCATCGCCACGAGCTTGCTTTCAACAGCTTCGCGCTCCGCCTGCTGTGCCCTGCGAGTGGATTCCAGCAATGAAGCGTGTTCGCGGTCGGCCGCTTCCTTCGCCAGAGCCTCGTCGCGTGCGGCTTCTTCCGCCTTTAGCTTTTCCTGCAATGCCAGTGCAGTCTGATGTTCGGCTTGCGCACGTTCGCGTTCCACGCGTGCCAGCTCCATCGACTGGCGGGCTTTCAAGAGAGCAGTTTTCGCCGCCTTGCGCTGCAATTCCGCGCGTGCCTTGACCTGTTCCAGCGCATGGCGTGCGGCAGTACGTTCCGCTTCGCGCGCAAGACGGGCTTCGTGTTCGGCTTCCTGCCGTGCGCGCAGCAGCTCGGCCTGCTCCTGCTCGGCGAGCAAGCGGGCCTGAACTTCAGCGCAGGCTGCCTGCTCGGTGGCGACCTTTTCCTCAGTGGCACGCAGCAGCTGCTGCATCGTTTGTGCACGTTCGCGCTCGAGCTGCAGCTTTTCCTCCAGCATGGCCAGCGCATCCTGCTCGTCCTTGGCACGTTGTCTTTCAAGACGCGCAA
>JAQSWC010000367.1 GCA_029266815.1 Paucimonas sp. | reverse complement strand
GCGACGATGATCCCTAACATACCGATAACCAGGGTCAGCGTTGCAGCCTTGGACCAAAAGAAAGGCAAACGGCGATTAAGCATATCCATAAACCTTGTATCAGCGCACAGAAGCGGAATGCGCTTTTATTATGAGCCGCTATATGAAGATGAAAATCTCGCTTACAGCCTATGTCACAGAAGCAAGACTGCACAGTGAAAATTTTCCAAACATTCATGAATTTGATGTAGAACAGTACGACAAGCGATTTGAGTATTGCACGCAACACTCGAACGAGCAACGCTGGTCTTGAAGGAGTACATAAAGGCGTAGCGTTTTTTTCCTTTCTTTTGTGAAGATGATCACAAAGGAATTCATTGTTTACCAAAAGTGTAAGTTGCAGTTGCACTGGAAAGCACGTCCGCATACCAGGTTAGGCAATAGCGTGCGCTGCAGGCTGGGAAAAATGCGTGCAGAGGCTGTTGTCGCAACCGGCGCAAGCAGCAGGAAGAAAGCTCTACTTGGGATCTGGAAGAATGCAGGCCCTGATGACCTGCAGATCGTTGTCTTTTGCGAAATTGAGGACGAAGTGATATGCCAACGGCTCGACTTCACGCAGCTCTTCATCGATCACTACTGACTTCACGCCGTTGAAAACTGTCGGACGCACATAAGGTGAATACTGCAGATGTGCATTAGGGCCGCCCGCCCCTTCGGGACGGAAGCATGACATGACTCCGCACAGGCGCTCGGCCCAGTCGCTGGGCCGAAATGGTTTGCCTTCGCTGGTCAACCCCTGAATCACGAATTCCCGGGCTAGAGGCTTAGGAGCGCTGTCGGCCATGTCTTTCCTGTGGCGTCAATTTCCTGCCGCCGGCAATGCGGCTCCCGAAATGGAGCTGGGGTGAATGGATGGGACTACGAAACCGCCCCGCATCGGAACACGAAGTAGCTCTTGAGTATTATATCTTATAGAAGAGTTGATCGCGACCGACCCGCTGTCCGCTGCCTCAACCAAGCCACAGCGCGGCGGACAGCAACAGCAACAGCAGCATCCACAGCAGGAGCGCACGCCAGACCAGCGCCACCGTGCTTTGCAAGGCCCGCGCGGTCGATTCATCGCCAGGCGGCATCCTGATTTCGATGCCCAGCAGCTCGCCGTCCTCGGCATTGACGGCCGAAAGGTTGGCCGCATCCTGCTGCGGAGCGCCCAGCCGCACACCCATGGCGCCGCCGCCAGCCGAAAGAATGATTCCAACGGACTCATCATGCCAACGCTCTGCAAAATTGCGCCACGAGTAAATCGCATCCTCGAAGTTGCCGACGATTGCAAACGCCAACGCAGTCAGCCTGGCGGGAATGAAATCGATCCAGTAAAAAGCGCGGGTTGCAAACCTTCCAAAAACTTCGGACTGCATATGCTCCGGCTCGTTCCACGCCCGCGCAAGGTATTCGGCCAGACGATACATGACGGCGCAGGCCGGCCCGAACGGCATCAGGAACCAGAAGAAAACGCCGAACACATTGCGATGCGATGTGATCAGCGCCCTGCCGACCGCGACACGCGATATCTCTGTTACATCCATCGAGGACGTGTCCAGCTTTGTCCACTCAGCCAACAGGCTTCTTGCCGAGGCCTCATCTCCTGCATTCAGGGCAATCTGGATCGATGTGAAAAAATGGCTGTAATGCCGGAACCCCAATGTCAGGTAAAGAACCGCCACGTTGCAGACGAATGCCGCCAGAGGTCCAGCCTGCAGGCATAGCCAGTACACCAGTGCGGTAGGCACCATCAAGGCAGCCATCATGACGAACCAGGCGGTTCTTCCGTGTTGCATCTTGAGCCGCTATCTTATCGCAGCATGGCCGCGGCGGAAGAACTCGCGTGATACCCGAGCAAGGAAATGTGTCCCCGCAGCCTCAGGCTCGGAGAAAATGAAAGAAGTTGCGAACCATGCCGGCGGTTGCTCCCCAGATGAAATAGCCTTCGTACGGCATGGCATAAAATGTCCGGCGAATGCCAGGCAGAACCAGAGACCGCCGCTGATGGCGCGACCCGTCCATCAGAAATGCCAGTGGCACTTCAAATATCTCGGCGACCTCGAAAGCATCCGCTTTCAACACAAAGGGCGGATGCACGATTGCCACGACAGGAGATACCTGATAACCGGTGGCCGTCAGGTAATCAGGCAAAACGCCGAGCACCTCGATATGCCTTTCCTGAAGGCCTATCTCCTCTTCCGTCTCTCTCAGTGCGGTGTCTATAGCGTTCCGGTCCCGGCTTTCCACCCGCCCGCCCAGCAGGGTAGCCCCCTGTTCATGAACGACGAGAGGAATCAGCACGGCAGCGGGAACAGGAACGCGCTCATTGTCCTGCAGGCTAGGTTCGGCGACCACTTCCGGCACCCATGCAGCATGGTTTACGAAGCGCTCGCGTATCCACGCCGCCGAAAGCCGCGTTGATTCAAGCGGTCCTTCGTCCGCAATCGATTCAACTGGGCATGCTTGCGGATCGAACAGTAATTTGGACAATTTGGGCAACTGAAATGAAAATGGGCACCTAGCAGGTGCCCATTCTGGATACTTCCAAACCGGATTATTCTGCAGCTTGTCCAGCGGCAGCGCGGCGGTTCGGCAGCTTTTCCTTGATACGTGCCGATTTGCCGGAACGCTCGCGGAGATAATACAGCTTGGCGCGGCGCACGTCGCCACGACGCTTGACTTCGATCGACGCGATCAGCGGCGAGTAAAGCTGGAACGTACGCTCCACGCCTTCACCCGACGAAATCTTGCGGACGATAAAGTTCGAATTCAGACCGCGATTGCGACGCGCAATCACCACGCCTTCGTAAGCCTGGGCGCGCTTGCGCGTACCTTCCACCACGTTGACGTTAACCACCACAGTGTCACCTGGGGCGAAATCGGGGATGTTCTTGCCGAGACGTTTAATCTCTTCTTGCTCGAGTTGCTGGATCAGATCCATTTCATGCTCCTTGAACCATCATGCCGGCGCTGAATTCTTGAATGCCCGGTAGAGGATGGAGTTAGACACGCAGGCGGAAACCGCACTGCCCGTTACTGCTTACTGCAAACTGCTCAAAAACTTTTCATCGGCCTTCGTCAGCGCTCCCTGCTCACGTGCCGCCTCGATCAGATCCGGGCGCTTCCTCGCGGTGGCTTCCAGCGCCTTCTCGCGCCGCCATTTCTCGATCACCGCATGGTTCCCGCTCATCAGCACCGCAGGGACTTCCGCACCTTCGTATACTTCCGGCCGCGTGTAGTGCGGATAATCCAGCAAGCCGTTGACGAAGCTGTCTTCAATCGCCGAGGCGTCGGTATTCAGCACTTCCGGTAACTGCCGGATCACCGCATCCATCAACGCCATCGCCGGCAGCTCGCCACCTGACAGCACGAAATCGCCGATGCTGATTTCCTCATCGACGCAGCGATCCAGCAAACGCTGGTCCACTGCTTCGTACCGGCCACACAGCAACACTAGCCCCGCGCCGCGCGATATTTCCATTACTCTCTGATGCGTCAGGCTTTTACCCTGGGGGGAGAGGTAGATCACTCTCGGCGCCGGCAAACCCTGTTCGATCTGGCGCGCTTTCGCTGCCGCAATCGACGCTTCGAGCGGCTTCGCCAGCATCACCATGCCCGGCCCACCGCCGTACGGCCTGTCGTCCACCGTACGATGATTGTCGCTGGTGAAGTCACGCGGATTCCATAGCGCCAACCTGCATTTTTTCTGTTCGAACGCTCGCCGGGTAATCCCTGATTGCGTCAATGCACTGAACATTTCAGGAAAGAGCGTGATGACATCGAATTGCATACGCTCGCCCTTTCCATTCTTTGATCGATCAGTAATCCAGACCCCAATCGACCGTGATCTTTTTCGCTGCCTGATCCACTGTCTTGACGAACTGATCGACAAACGGGATCAGATGTTCTTTCGGCTTTTCACCGTCTGCTGAATCAGCGGCAACCTGCAAGATCGGATGCGCGCTGTTGTCCATCAGATCGGCCACCTTGCCTATGCGCTCGCCCTGCAGGTTTTCCACTTCGAGCCCGATCAGGTCGATCCAGTAGTACTCGCCGTCTGACAAAGCTGGAAAGTGCCTGCGCGAGATTTGTACCGTCGCGCCCTTCAAGGCTTCCGCCGCATTGCGGTCCGGGACTCCCATCAGGCGGGCAACAATATCGCCGCCATGAGACTTCGCCTGCAGCATTTCGACGTCACGCATGTCCGGCTTGTCCAGCCACCATGTGCGAGCGCCGAGCATCGCATCGGCATCCGAAGAATACGGCTTAATCCTGACCCATCCCTGTATGCCGTAGGCACCGGTGACATGCCCTACCAGCATGAGATCGTCTGGGATCGCCATCTGCGATACCGAAAACTGCGGAATTAAGCGGCGGCTTTCTTGCCTGCTTCGCGAACCAGGCGAGCAACGGTCGGCGACAACTGGGCGCCTACGCCTTTCCAGTAAGCCAAGCGGTCTTCCACAATCCGGAAGCCTTGCTCATTGTCTGCAGCAACCGGGTTGTAGAAACCGATGCGCTCGATGAAGCGGCCGTCACGACGATTGCGGGAATCGGTTGCAACGATGTTGAAGAACGGGCGCTTTTTTGCACCACCACGAGCTAAACGAATAACGACCATAATAAATTCCAATAAGTGTTCGAACACGGAAAAGCCGGGTATTATAGCCCGCTTCGTCGCCTGGCCGCAATAAAACACCACTTTGCCATCAAGGCGCCTAGGCCGACCCGGCCAAAATTTCCAAAAAGAAATAAAACTTCGCTGTGAATCAATGAATCTCAGGCATAAGAACAAGACCTTAACTGCCTTGCTGGCCTTTGCCTTAGGAGGCGCCGGCATTCATCGCTTCTATCTTCATGGAATACGTGATTTCTGGGGCTGGGTCCACCTGCTTACCGTGCCGCTATCCATGCTGGCGGTGTCGCTGAACCCGGGCAAGCAGCCCTTTTTCCTGTGCGCGCCATTGATCTTTTCAATCATGGCGGCGTTCATCGAATCACTGGTCCTCGGCCTCATCCCGGACGAAAAGTGGGATGCAAGCTATAA
>JAQSWC010000366.1 GCA_029266815.1 Paucimonas sp. | reverse complement strand
TCCCGCTCCGGCTCCTGCAGCTCCGGCCACACCGGCACCGGCTGCCAAGTAATAGCAGTGCCTAACCAATGCCTGCGTCAATGCATGACATAGGTATCGGCAAAGCGGAGTAAGCGGCTCTCAAACTTATTCCGCTGATTCAAACGGTTCCACCTTTTCATTACGCCCTGCCCTCCGGCAGGGCGTTTTGTTTCCCCCCCTCCCTCTCGTTCGTTCCGCAGGCCGTGTAGTCGTTTTGTCCTGCCATGCCGCGCGCAAAACAGGCGATTCTTCCTATTCAAATAGGTCGGTTCCGACCATCCGCCCGCGCGCCCGTCTCCCTATACTTTTTTTACTTTTGCGACAGCCGCAATCCTGCGCCCTGCAAGCGCGACGACGGAAAGTGAACGACGATGAATGAAAGCGAAGCGTTAATCGAATTGCTGAGCGGGCTCGCGACCGATCCGCGTTTCGGCATGCTGTGCATACTGCTGCTCGCCGCGTCGTTCCTTGATATCCGAAGCCACACGATTCCGAACCGGCTGACGGTGGGCGGCATCGCCGTCGGCCTGCTGTATGCGGCGATAGTGCCCTTCTCGATGCACACAGGTTTTCTTTGGGCACTGGCAGGCTGCGCGCTGGGCCTGCTGATGCTGCTGCCCTTCTACCTGATGAAGGCGATGGGCGCGGGCGACGTCAAATTGATGGCCATGGTCGGCGCCTTCGTCGGACCTTACGCAATCGTTCACATTGTCATTACCACTTTCATTGTCGGCGGCGTAGCCGCAATCGGATTTGCCCTGGCCCGAGGCGCGACCGGCCGCCTGCTGGGCAATCTCAGGCTGATGGTGCTGATCAGAATGGCCGGCGGATCCGTGGCTGCGGCCGGCAGCGCCACCTCGATCGGAAAAATGCCTTATGCCGTCAGCATTGCCATCGCCGCCATCAGCTATCTCGTCGCCAGACACATTGGCTATGCGTAAGCCATTTTCTCAACCTCGCCTGGACAGGACATGAAGAACCTCAAAGCCGTGATCTTGCTGCTGCTTGCATCGATGATGGGCCTTGCCGCCGCGGTCTACGCAGCGGGATGGATCTCGCAGCAGGCGAAGATCGCTTCCAACAAAGTAGTGGTCGCGGCCGTCGACATTGAACTCGGCACCCGCGTCAATCCACAGATGCTGGCCACTGCGGACTGGCCGAGCGCATCGATTCCCTCCGGAGCATTCAAGGACATCAAAGACTTGCAAGAGCGCGTAGTGAAGACGAGCATGCAGCGCGGCGAACCCGTGCTCGAAAGCAAGCTTGCCCCTGTGGGCACCCGCGGCGGCCTGTCCGCCGTCATTGCCGAAGGCAAGCGCGCGATGACGGTGCGCGTGAACGATGTGATCGGCGTCGCCGGATTTGCGCTGCCGGGAAACTATGTCGACGTAATGGTCAACACGCAGCGCGACCGCAGAGGAGGTGACGAGGAAAACAAGCAGATCAGCAAAACCGTGCTCGAGCATGTGCTGGTACTGGCTGTGGCGCAGGAAGCGGGGCGCGACGATACCAAGCCGAAGGTGGTGAGCGCCGTCACGCTGGAATTGACGCCGGAAGAATCGGAAAAGCTCGACCTCGCCCGCAATGTGGGCACGCTGTCGCTGGTGCTGCGAAACCAGATCGACAAGGTGACGGTGTCGACCGGCGGCATCACCAAACAGCAACTGTTCGGCGAAGGTGTGCTGCCGCTGAAGCAGGATGCCGTCGCGCGGCCTGCCGGCCTGCAACGCAAGAGCTTTCGCAGCAAACCCAATGCACCTTCAGGCGACTGCGTGGAAGTGATCCAGAACGGCACCCGTGTGCTCAACTGCTTCTAGAACAATAACCAAGGAGAGGATTCGTGCAAACCCTTCACGCGCTGCTTCTGTTACTGGCCGCCTCTGCGGCCGCCACGCATGCCGCTGCCGCACCGGCCGGCACCGGAGGCGCCGCGGCACTGAAATCATGTTCGTCGGTAACGGTCGATCCGCCAACCCACGTCACGCTCGGCAAATCGACGGTACTCAAGCTCGGCATTCCGGCTTCGCGCATGGTGGTCGGCGGCTTGCCGTCAAGCCGCGCCGCCCGCCCGCTGGAAGCAGCGGATAAAACCGACAGGAACTCGGCACCTGCCTCCGCGCAATCCGGTGCCGACGGCGTGGCCGACGTCGACATCACTCTGCTAAGTCCCACCGAGCTGTTCTTTCTCGGCCGGCGCGCAGGTTCAATGAACGTGTTTTTGCAGAGCGCGGACGGACGCTGCTCGGTAAAGGACATCATCGTCACTATCGATCCCAATACCTTGCAGGCCAAGCTCCATGAATTGATGCCCGAGGAAACCGGCATCAAGGTGCACGGCGCAGAAAACGCATTGGTGCTGAGCGGCCGTGTCAGCGATGCGGTCAAGCTTGACGAGGTGATGCGGCTTGCCACCTCCTATGGCGACGGCAAGAAAGTAGTAAATCTGCTTCGCCTCACCACGCCGCAGCAGGTAATGCTGGAGGTGAAGATTGCGGAAGTGAGCAAGAAGCTGCTCGACCGCTTCGGCATCGATTTCGCGCGGCTGTATACCTCGGCAGGCGGCGCCACTTCACGAATCGTCTCCGGCATCCTCGGCGGGGGTCCGGGCGTATTGGGGAGTTTCCATCCCAATACCGGAAGCGGCATGAACGGCCTTGCGCAAGGCATCGTCTCCAGCGGCACGGCGGGGGCGAGCGCCACGCTCAATAGTGCGGGCAGCGGCGCCACCCTGCTCGGCATCGATGCGCAGACCAAGGATGGCCTGGTGCGGGTGCTTGCGGAGCCGAACATCATGGCAATCAGCGG
>JAQSWC010000028.1 GCA_029266815.1 Paucimonas sp. | reverse complement strand
AAAGGAAGTCGAACGCGTCAAAAGTGGTGTGAAGAGTGAGTGAAGCACTGACTGCCTCCCTGGTATTGAACGTTGCCGAACTGAGCGGGTTGGGAGGCCGGGCAACGAACGAAGACGCGCATCGTCATCTGCTTGCAGGGCACTTCGCCTGTTTCGCTGTGTCGGATGGCGTGGGTGGCGAAGAGGGCGGAGAAATCGCGTCGCGTCTGATCGTCGATACGGTCATTGAATGTTTCAAGGCCGCTCCCTCATTCGACGGAAAGTCATTGAGAAACCATGTCGACGCCGCCGCCGCTGAAGTCGCCCACAGGCAGAAGTCCGATCCCGTGCTCGCCAACATGAGTGCCACGGTGGCGGTTCTATGCCTGGATTGCGGCGCCGGCCTGGCGCGCTGGCTTCATCTCGGAGACACGCGCATCTATCAGTTCCGGGAAAGTCAGTTGCTCCGCATGACGCAGGATCACAGCGCGGTCCAGCAACTGGTGAACGCCGGCTACTGCGCGCCCAGCCAGATACGTACCCATCCCTTGCGAAGCAGTCTTCTGGCCGCAATCGGCCTTTCCGGCGAAGCAGCAGTGGAAGTCAGCGAGGGGGACAGTGATGTGCAGATCGGAGACGCATTCCTTATTTGCACCGACGGATTCTGGGAATGGATCGATGAGCCGCAGATGGCAGCAGCCTTGAGCGGCACTTCGACTGCGCAGGCCTGGCTGGACAGGATGGAATTGTTGAGCTCGCAAACTGCGGCCTCCGCCATCAAGCCGCGAGATAATTACACCGCTTTCGCCGTGAGGGTTGGCGATCAAACCCATTTTGGACAATCAACAACGTGAGCGAAACCGCCATCAACCATGCCAAGGCCGCATCGGCTGGATCGGAGAACTGCCTGCCGGTCGGGACACGGCTTGCCGAGTTCGAGATACAGGGCATCGTCGGCGAAGGCGGCTTCGGCATTGTCTATATCGCATTCGACCATTCACTGCAGCGTACCGTGGCAATCAAGGAATACATGCCTGCGGTGCTGGCTGCGCGCACGGCCGACAGCAGCGTCACGGTGCGTTCGAAGCAGCATCAGGAAACCTTCGACAAGGGATTGAAGAGCTTTATCAACGAAGCCCGCCTGCTGGCCCAGTTCGACCATCCTGCACTGATCAAAGTCTATCGTTTCTGGGAGCAAAACAACACCGGATACATGGCGATGCGTTACTACGAAGGGCGCACGCTGAAATCCATCGTCGCCGAAGATCCCTCGATTATCACCGAGGTCTGGCTGAAATCCATTCTCGCGCCCGTATTGGAAGCGCTGGATACGTTGTATCGCATGAAGATACTTCATCGCGACATTTCGCCCGACAACATCATGGTGCAGTCGAACGGCGAGGCGGTATTGCTCGATTTCGGCGCCGCGCGCCAGATCATCACCGACATTACACAGTCGCTGACCGTGATCCTGAAGCCGGGCTATGCGCCGGTGGAACAGTACGCCGACGATGAAGCGATGACGCAGGGCGCCTGGACCGATATTTATTCGCTGTGCGCCGTGATCTATTTCGCCATCAAGAAAAAACCGCCTGCGACGTCGGTTGGAAGGATGATCAAGGATCCAATGGAGCCGCTGCAGAACGGCGATTACCCGGGATTCTCCAAGCAGTTTCTTGCGGCGATCGATAAGGGGCTCGGCATAAGGCCGGAAGAAAGGCCGCAAACCATTGACGAGTTCCGCCGCCTGCTGGGGCTGGCAGGCGGGGAGAAGGTGGTTCCGATACCGCTGAAAGTCGTTCCTCCCAAGACGTCGTCCAAGTCGGGGGAGCGTCGTCACGGCGAAAAGGTGGACCGGCGCAAGGTGGCGGAAAGCAGCAAGCCACGCAAAACGGTACCGCTTGTTTACAAGGGATTGTGGGCAGGAGGCGTGCTAATTTTTGCATCGCTTCTGGTCGCCGGCGTGGTTAAGAAAAAACCTGCGGAAATGAAGCTGGCTGAGGCTGCCGCGCCGAAACAGCCGGCGGTGGCGGCTGCTCCTGTCGCCGATGAGTCGCAACTTGAGTGGGAAAGGCTTTCAGCCAAGTCCGACGCGACGCAGGCAGATTTTGAAGCCTATGTAGGGAAATATCCTTCAGGAAAAAATACTGAAACGGCGAAGGCGAGGATCGTTGCTTTGCAGCTACAGACAAGTACGCCGCCTGTTTCTATAGCTCAGAAGGCAGAGCCCGAAAAGATCGAGCCGCCTACCGGAGTCGTCAAACTCATCATCAAGCCCTGGGGTAATGTGTCGGTGGACGGTGTGGCAAAGGGGGTCAGCCCGCCTCTAAAACGTCTGGTGCTTCCAGCAGGCAAGCATCAGGTTACAATCGACAACCCGAACTTCAAGAGCCATGTCGTGACAGTCGACGTGGCGCAGAAGAAACCGGTCAATATCGACTTCGATTTCTCAACTAATTGATCATGACGTTTTCACGATATAGCCGAAGCCTGGTTGTTCTTGCGGCCGTTTCGCTTCTGGCGGGCTGTCTGGCAACGACTTCGTCGCAGTCCGGCGGCGCGTCAGCAGCCAAATCCGGTGCGGACAAGACAGTGGATAAGGAAAACACACGGCCGGTAGAAAAGGTGCGCTCCACCCATGAAATCGCGCTTGATGAAGGCATCGCGCTGTATAACAAGGGCGATTTCAACGGCGCGATAAAGCGCTTGGGAACGATTACGGATGCTGACAAGCCGTTGCAATTACAGGCCTACAAGTACATGGCCTTCAGCTATTGCGTCAGTGCGCGGCAAGCTTTATGCAAACAGCAGTTCGAGAAAGCGCTGAAGCTAGATCCCGCTTTCAGCCTGGCGCCCGGTGAGCACGGCCATCCGCTCTGGGGGCCTGTCTTCGAACGGGCCGCCAAGAAGAGCAAATAGAAAGCCAGGCCAGTGCTTGCTGAGAAACAAAAAAGCCCAACCGAAAGGTTGGGCTTTTTAATTTTGGTGGCCCGGGGCGGAATCGAACCACCGACACAAGGATTTTCAATCCTCTGCTCTACCGACTGAGCTACCAGGCCAAAGCGCGCCATTATAGCAAAACTCTTTGGCTTTGCAATCAGCATTACGGCAGCAGCATATAATTCCCCCATGTTTTCTCATTTCTTTTACAGCAAAAACCATGCGTAGGCAGAGCGATATTTGCATCATTGGCGGGGGCGCAGTCGGCAAGACGGCGGCCTTGTGCCTGGCCCACGCGGGTTTGCGCGTGATGCTGCTGCAGGACGGCGCCGTACCCTTCTCCAAAGAAGGCGACTCGTGGGATGTGCGCGTCTATGCCTTGAACCACACGGCGCGGGACGTACTCACTACCGCCCGCGTGTGGTCCGCGCTCGATGCATCGCGCGTAGCGGCTGTCGACAAAATGGATGTGCGGGGTGACGGTGGCGGTCGCATTGCATTCGATGCCTATGCGGCAAGAACGTCGGCCTTGGCATGGATCGTCGAGGACTGGAATCTGAATACGGCGCTGGATTCCGCGCTGAAATTTGCTCCCAATATAGAACTGGTACAGGGCCGCGCGGAGGGCTTTCTGAACTGCGATTCGCAAGTCACCGTGACGATGGACAACGGGGATGAGTTATCAGCGTCGTTGTTGATCGGAGCGGACGGCGCGCATTCATGGGTGCGTGGCAAGTGCGATATCGGTGTCGGCTACCGTTCCTATGGGCAGCGCGCCATCGTGACCAACTTTGAATGCGAAAAGCCGCATCATGGCGTCGCGTATCAATGGTTCGCCTCACACGAGGGAATCGTTGCGCTGCTTCCCTTGCCGGATCGGCGCGTGTCGCTGGTGTGGTCGGCGCCTGTGGCGCTCGCAGATCAACTCGAACGTCTTCCGCTTGCCGACCTTGCCGAGCGCGTATCGGTGTTCTGTTCGGCTGAGCTGGGCAGGTTGTCGCCCTTACAGCCCGAAGTTGCCAAGTCATTTCCGCTGACGCTGATTAGACCTCAGGCTATCACTGCGCCGCGTGTGGCGTTAATCGGCGATGCAGCGCATGTCGTGCATCCCTTGGCCGGGCACGGCATGAATCTGGGGTTCGCGGACATTGCGGACCTGGTGCATGCCGTGAGCGAACGCGAGCCTCATCGCGATTGTGGCGACACGAGAATATTGTCGAGATACGCACGTTCGCGTAAGGAAGATATACTGCTGATGCAAGCGGCAACGGATGGATTGCAACGGATGTTCGAACCGGAATTCGAACCGTTGAGAGTGCTCCGTAACGCAGGACTGAATCTCTTTAATCATTTGCCTTTTGTTAAGCGCCGTCTGATGGAGCATGCAGTCGGCAAGCGCGTTTAAAAACAGCCGGGAACACCCTATGAAAACCTTGAAACTGATCGCCGCTCTGATGCTGGTTGCGACTGCGGCAACCGCGTCTTCCACGGAAACCGAAAAAGATGCGAAGGTCAAGAAAGCACTGGAAACCTTCCTTGACCCCAATGGCAATGCCAAAGTCGAATCCATCACCAAGTCGCCATATGCGGGCCTGTACGAAGTCCGCGTTCGCCTGAACGGGGGCGTGGTCGATATTTTCTATACTGATGAAGGCGGGAAAAATCTTTTCTTCGGGCATGTCTACGATGTGGTGAGCAAGCGCGATTACACCAAGGAAAAACTGGAAGAACTCAACAAGATCAAGTTTTCCGATTTGCCGTTGAACCAAGCGCTCAAGATGGTCAAAGGTAAAGGCACTCGCAAGATCGCCATATTCGAAGATCCAAATTGCGGATACTGCAAGCGGTTCCGGGAGACGCTTGAGCAGGTTGATAACATAACTATCTATACCTTCATGTACAACATTCTCTCGCCGCAGTCGGCAGAGATTTCAAAGAATGCATGGTGCAGTCCTGATCGCAACAAAGCATGGGATGACTGGATGCTCCGCAACAAGCAGCCGGCGGTAGCAGGGCCGGATTGCAAATCGCCCAACGACCAGATCTTTGCCTTGGGTAACAAGCTGGGGGTGACAGGCACACCGACTATTTTCTTTGCCGACGGCACAAGGATTTCAGGAGCAGTCGATGTAGCCAGCCTGGAAAAGAAATTGGCATCGATTAAGTAAGTTTTTATGCGTTTTCCGAAGGCGCGTCTGATCTTCAATCAGACGCGCTTTTTTTATATTTCTACTATGTTCCTGTAATCGGTTTTGCCATTTGGCCTTGGAGCAAATCTATGTTCAAAGCCGTTTTTCTTGAAAAGTCCGGCGACCGTGGAATGAGCGCTCGGCTTGCAGAGCTGGATGACAGCGTCTTGCCTGCAGACGGCGACGTGCGGGTGCAGATCGCCTATTCCTCCCTCAACTACAAGGACAGCCTCGCCGTTACCGGGAGCTCGCCCGTGGTACGCAAATGGCCCATGGTGCCGGGTATTGATGGGGCCGGCAACGTGATCGATTCCAGTCACCCCGCATGGAAGCCGGGAGATCGGGTTGTAATCACCGGCTGGGGAGTGGGAGAGATGCACTTCGGATGCTTGGCACAACTAGCAAGTTTGAAAGGCGATTGGCTAGTCGCTCTGCCGAACGGGTTGTCCGCACGGCATGCGATGGCGATCGGCACTGCTGGTTTTACTGCAATGCTATGCGTGATGGAGCTTGAGGGCCAGGGAGTCGTCCCGAAGCGCGGCCCCGTTCTCGTGACGGGTGCGGCAGGCGGCGTGGGAAGCATGGCGGTGGCGATATTGTCGCGGCTGGGGTATGACGTGACGGCGTCGACGGGACGCACTCACGAAGCGGAATACCTGCATTCGCTGGGAGCGAAGGACATCATCGATCGTGCCGAACTGTCATCACCCGGCAAGCCTTTGCAACACGAGCGATGGGCCGGCGTCGTTGATTCGGTCGGCTCCCACACTCTGGCAAATGCCATTGCGCAAACGATGGATGGCGGTACGGTCACCGCTTGCGGTCTGGCTCAGGGTTTCGATTTTCCGGGAACCGTGATGCCCTTTATCCTGCGCAGTGTTCGCCTGATTGGCGTGAACAGCGTCACTGTACCCTTGCCTCGGCGCGAAATGGCGTGGAGCCGGCTGGCAACGCTGTTGCCCGCGGACCTGCTGGACACGGTCGCGACTGATATCGGCCTTACTGAAGTGATCGAGCAGGCACCCAGCGTGCTGGCAGGCCAGGTGCGCGGAAGGCTGGTAGTCGACGTCGACGCCTGACCATAAGTCGCGCGGCGAATCTACGCGAATTCCGCTATATTGCTCCGGAGCTTTTTCAATCTCTTCCCAGAGGGGCGGTACATGACGACTCTGAACATCAACGGCGCCGACAAGGAGCTCGAGGCCGATGGTTCCATGCCTTTGCTGTGGGCGCTGCGCGAGCAGCTCGGCCTCACCGGCACCAAGTTTGGCTGCGGCGCGGCCCTGTGCGGCGCGTGCACGGTGCATCTCGACGGGCAGGCGATCCGCTCCTGTATCACGCCGGTGTCCGCCATCGCAGGCAAGAAGGTGACGACCATCGAGGCGATGGAAAACGACAGCGTGGGCAAGGCGGTTCAGGCAGCATGGGTCAGGCACGATGTACCGCAATGCGGTTACTGCCAGAGCGGCCAGGTGATGAGCGCAACTGCACTGCTGAGAACGAACACCAATCCGACCGATGCCGAGATCGATGCCGCCATGGGCGGCAACATTTGCCGTTGCGGCACCTATCAGCGCATACGTGCCGCGATCAAGGACGCCGCCAAGTCGCTCGCTGCTGCGAAGGGGGAGAAACATGCTGCCTGAATGGATGAGTGCAAAGGCCGTTGCGGCCGAGGGTCTTTCCCGCAGGACTTTCCTCAAGGCCGGCGCGGCAGCCGGCGGAGGCCTGGTGCTCGGCTTTTATCTTCCCGGCAGCGGTCGTCTTGCGCTGGCGGCGGAAGCGAAGCCGGTATACGTGCCGAATGCATTCCTTAAAATTGCGCCGGACAATACCGTGACCGTGATGGTCAACCGTCTCGAATTCGGCCAGGGCGTGCAGACCGGCCTGCCGATGCTGATTGCGGAGGAGCTCGATGCCGACTGGTCGCTGGTCAGAAGCGAACTTGCACCCGCCGAAGACGTGTACAAGGACCCGGTTGCCGGCATGCAGATGACGGGCGGATCGAGCGCGATCAAGAATTCGTTCATGCAGTACCGCGAGATCGGCGCCAAGGCGCGCGCCATGCTGATCACCGCAGCGGCACAGCAATGGAACGTGAACCCGAAACAGTGCCGTACCGAGAACAGCATGGTGCTGGGGCCGAACGCCAAGAAGGCGAGCTACGGTTCGCTGGTTGATGCCGCCGCGAAGCTACCCATTCCTGAGAAAGTCACGCTGAAGGATCCGAAGCAGTTCCGCATTATCGGCAGGCCGACCCCGCGTCTCGATGCGGCAGCAAAGTCTAGCGGCAAGCAGCAATTCGGCATGGATGTGCAACTGCCCGGCATGAAGGTGGCCATGGTCGCCCGTCCGCCAGTCTTCGGCGGCAAGCCGGCAAAGTGGGATGCAGCAAAGGCAAAGGCGATCAAGGGCATGGTGGATGCGTTCGAAGTGCCGACCGAACGCGGCGGCAAGGGCATTGCCATCGTGGCCAACGGCTACTGGGCGGCGAAGCAGGGTCGCGATGCGCTTGAAGTCGAATGGAATACCGCCAGCCTGAAGAAGGTGGACAGTGCGAAGCAACTCACGGATTACAAAGCACTCGCGGGCAAGCCGGGCCTTTTAGCCAAGGAAGCGGATATCTCGAAGCTCGAATCGGCGCCGAAAAAGATCGTTGCCGAATATGAGTTCCCCTATCTGGCCCATGCGCCGATGGAGCCATTGAATTGCACGGTGGACCTGAAGGACGGCGCCTGCACGGTATGGGCCGGCTCCCAGTTCCAGACCGTGGATCGTGAAGCCGTTGCGCGCGTGTCCGGCCTGAAGCTGGAGCAGGTAACGCTGAACACGGTGGCCGCAGGTGGCGGTTTCGGCCGGCGCGCGGTGGCGACGTCGGATTACATCGTCGAGGCAATACATGTCGCCAAAGCGCTCAAGGCGTCCGGCAAGGGCGGCCCATTGAAAGTGATCTGGAGCCGCGAAGACGATATCAAGGGCGGCTATTACCGTCCGTCGGTCGTGCATCGCGCGGAAATCGGCGTCGATGCCAAAGGCAAGGTGCTGGCCTGGAATCACACCGCCGTCGGCCAATCGTTATTGGCCGGTACACCCTTCGAGAAGTGGATGAAAGACGGCGTCGACGGCACCCTGATCGAAGGCCTGGGCGAGCCGTATGAAATGCCGCTCAAGGTGAATGTGCACCACCCGGACGAGAACGTCCCCGTGCTGTGGTGGCGCTCTGTCGGCGCAACGCACACCGCTTATGTAACCGAGACGCTGATCGATGAACTGGCGCATCTGGCCGGACGCGATCCGGTGGCCTACCGCAGAGAACTTGCTGGAAGTGACAAACGCTACCTCGCCGCGCTCGATGCCGCTGTGAAGAATTCCGGCTACGGCAAGAAGACGCTTCCTAAAGGACATGCCTGGGGCGTGGCCATCCATAAATCCTTCAATAGCTATGTGGCCTACGTGGTAGAGGCATCCGTCGAGAACGGCGCGCCGAAGCTGCACAAGGTAACCGCTGGCGTGCATTGCAACCGCGCCGTCAACCCTTTGTCGATCGAAGCGCAGGTGGAAGGCGCAGTGCTGATGGCTGTCGGCACCACGCTGCCCGGTTCTGCCGTCACGCTAAAAGCCGGCGTGGTGGAGCAGCAGAATTTCAGCGACTTCATGGTGGCGCGCCTGCCGGACATGCCGCAGGTCAGCGTCCATATCGTGCCGTCCGGCGAAGCGCCGACCGGCATGGGCGAGCCCGGCTTTCCGCCGCTGGCGCCCGCGTATGCGAACGCCTTGTTCAAGCTGACCGGCAAGCGCCTGCGCAAATTGCCTTTCGATCTGAACCAGGCCTGATTCATCCATGCGGCTGGCCGATGAAGGCATCACTGGCATCCTCCTTGCGGCGGGCAAGGGCCAGCGCTTCGATCCTTCGGGTGCCCGTAACAAGCTGCTTCAGGCAATGCCTGGCGGTGAGGCAGTCGCATTCGCTGCTGCGCGCAGCCTGCTTGCCGCGCTGCCGAACGTGGTGGCGGTGGTGCGTTCGCCGGACGATGAGCTGGCCGCCGGCCTATGGCGCCTGGGCTGCGAGGTCATCGAGTGCGAAGAGGCTGAGCGCGGCATGAGCGTATCTCTTGTGCGCGGTGTATTGCACAAGCCTGATGCGGCAGGATGGCTGATTGCGCTGGCCGACATGCCGTATGTACAGTCGAGCACTGTGGCAATGCTGTCGGAGGCCATCGAGCGTGGCGCGGAGATCGCCGTTCCGGTTCATCAGGGGCGGCGCGGCAATCCGGTCGCCTTCGCTAGCTCACATTTTAATAACCTGATCGCGTTGCAAGGCGACCGCGGGGCAAGGACGCTGCTTCGCGAACATCCGGTGACCGAGGTGGAAGTAGATGACGACGGGATAAATCGAGATATCGATATGCCCGCCGACCTTGTCTGACTTGTTGCCATTGCCGAACGAATCCGCGATGGCGCAACCTAAACTGCATTGACCGCGATTGTCGCGCCTGTGCGCGGCCGAAAGACTCCACGATGAATAAAAACGTCCAGTACACGATCACCCCGAAAGACCTTGCCGCTCACCTCTTTGAAGTGACGGTCACCGTGAACAAACCTGATCCATCGGGGCAGCTATTCTCGCTGCCCGCCTGGATTCCAGGCAGCTACATGATCCGCGAATTCGCCCGCCATATCGTGCAGATCAACGGGCATTCCGGCAGCAGGCGCGTCAAGCTGAAGAAGCTGGACAAGCACACTTGGCAAGCAGCGCCGGTCGATGGCGAACTGACGCTGCGCTACGACGTCTACGCCTGGGACTTGTCGGTGCGCGCCGCC
>JAQSWC010000365.1 GCA_029266815.1 Paucimonas sp. | reverse complement strand
CTGCTCGCGCAGATGGAAATGCATTTCGGCTCCCGCGTGCAGATGGCCTATGTGTCGCGCGATGCCGAGCAAGTGGTGATCGACTTCAAGGTTGTGGAGTGACGAAGAAAGGGCAGGGCAGCTCGCATAGAATACGGCCTTCAACCACGCCACTTTTTTCCCCATGAGCTATCTTGCCGTCAAACACCTTCACATGACCTTTGTTGCGATGAGCGGCCTGTTCTTCGCGACGCGCGGCCTCTGGATGCTGCTCGATTCCGCGCTGCTGCAACAACGCTGGGTCAAGATACTTCCGCATATTGTCGATACGCTGCTTCTCGCCAGTGCCTTCGCACTTGCCTGGATGAGCGGCCAGTACCCGTTTGCGCAGGGCTGGCTGACAGCCAAGGTGCTTGGACTGGTGCTGTACATCGCGCTGGGCACGATTGCCCTGAAGCGCGGGAAAACCAAACCCGTCCGAATAGCAGCCTTCATTGCCGCGCTGCTGGTGTTTGCCTACATCGTCGGCGTGGCGGTGACGAGGCAGCCGACGCTTTTCTAGGATGCCTTCATCTTTGACAGTGCTCGATAGCCCGGAAAATTAAGATGGATTAAGGTTTTCAAAAAAACCATTGCCATCCATTGAAAGCACTACATTTAGCGAATAACCTCTCCATAAGCACTATATGTCGTGTTCAAGGGAGGGGTGATGGAAGCAGCAATACAAGGCGCACCGCAGCAGATCATCAAGCGCGACGGCAGCAGAAAACCGTTCGATCCGGCCAAGATCGCATCGGCATTGATGAAGGCCGGCCAGGCCAGCGGTGAATTCGGCCACGCGTGGGCGAACGTACTGGCTAACCAGGTGGTGTCGCAAAAGCTGGCGCCGCATGCCGATGAGGCAATCGGCATAGAGCGGGTTCAGGATGCCGTGGAAGCCGTGTTGTTCGAAGCCGGTTACCGTGCCACGCTGCGCGCCTACATCGTCTACCGCGAGCAGCACAAGAAGTTGCGTACCGACCGCGCCACCCTGGTGGACGTCGAATCCTCCATCAACGAATACCTGGACCAGCTCGACTGGCGCGTGAATGCCAACGCCAACCAGGGCTATTCGCTCGGCGGACTCATCCTCAATGTGTCCGGTAAGGTCATCGCGAATTACTGGCTCAATCACGTTTATCCGCCGGAAGTCGGCGACGCGCATCGCAATGCGGACATTCATATCCACGATCTCGACATGCTGTCCGGCTATTGCGCCGGCTGGTCGCTGCGCACCCTGCTGAACGAAGGATTGAACGGCGTGCCGGGCAAAGTAGAGTCAGGCCCGCCAAAGCACATGTCGAGCGCGATCGGACAGATCGTCAACTTTCTCGGCACACTGCAGAATGAATGGGCCGGCGCGCAGGCGTTCAGTTCCTTCGATACCTACATGGCGCCGTTCGTGCGGAAGGACGGCCTCGATTACGCCGAGGTCAAGCAGTACATCCAGGAGCTGATCTACAACCTCAACGTGCCGTCGCGCTGGGGCACGCAGACGCCGTTCACCAACCTCACATTCGACTGGGTATGCCCTGAAGATCTGCGCGAACAGGTGCCGGTCATCGGCGGCAAGGAGATGCCGTTCACCTACGGTGAGCTGCAGCATGAAATGGACATGATCAATCGTGCGTATATCGAGATCATGACCGAGGGCGATGCGAAAGGGCGCGTGTTCACTTTTCCCATCCCGACCTACAACATCACGCCGGACTTCGACTGGCATAGCCCGAACGCCGATCTGCTGTTCAAGATGACGGCTCGTTACGGCCTGCCGTACTTCCAGAACTTCATCAACTCCGAGCTCAAGCCGAACATGATCCGTTCCATGTGCTGCCGTCTGCAGCTCGACCTGCGCGAGCTGCTGAAACGCGGCAACGGCCTGTTCGGCTCTGCCGAGCAGACCGGCTCGCTCGGCGTGGTCACGCTCAACTGTGCTCGGCTCGGCTACCTCTACCAAGGCGACGAGGCGGCACTGCTGCGGCGCGTTGACGAATTGCTGGAGCTGGGCAAGGCCAGCCTCGAAATCAAGCGCAAGGTCATCCAGCGCCATATGGACAACGGGCTCTTTCCCTATACCAAGCGCTATCTCGGCACGCTGCGAAATCACTTCTCCACGCTGGGCGTGAACGGCATCAACGAAATGATCCGCAATTTCACCAGTGACGAGCACGACGTCACGACCGGGGAGGGGTATGCGCTCGCGGTGCGCCTGCTGGACCACATCCGCGCCCGCATGCTCGTCTTTCAGGAAGCAACCGGCCACATGTACAACCTCGAGGCCACGCCCGCTGAAGGCACTACCTATCGCTTCGCCAAGGAAGATCGCAGGCGCTACCCGGAAATTATCCAGGCCGGCACGCGCGACATGCCGTACTACACCAACTCCTCGCAACTGCCGGTAGGCTATACCGACGACCCTTTCGAGGCGCTGGAGCTGCAGGACGAGTTGCAGCGCAAGTACACCGGCGGCACGGTACTGCACCTGTACATGACCGATGCGCTGTCGAGTGCGGACGCCTGCCGCAACCTGGTGAAGCGCGCGCTGAGCCGGTTTTCCATGCCCTACATCACGGTCACGCCCACATTCTCGATTTGCCCGAAGCACGGCTACCTGTCGGGCAAGCACGAGTTCTGCCCGAAGTGCGATGAAGCGCTCATCGCGCAAAAACTCAGGGAAGCGGCCTAACGATTCGAAGCCGATTTGTTCGAGGCAGCGTAGTTATTCGGGGTCAGCGCGTAGTTATTTGGGGTCAGAGTTATTCGGGGTCAGAGTTTTTTTCCGCAAAGCCGTATCGCGGAAATTACTCTGACCCCGAATAACGGACCA